>DNHA01000261.1:6156-6644 GCA_003486025.1 Micrococcaceae bacterium
CATGAAGGTACGGTCAAGCTCGGTGCCCGTATCCGTCCCGGCTACTTCGCCCAGACTCATACCCGGCCTGATCTCTTTGGCCGCACCTTGCTGGAGATCTTGCACCGCGGTGACGAGCACCGTTCAGGCATGGCCCGTGAGGCTGCCTCTGGGGCATTGGACGGTTATGGATTGGCTGGCCAAGCCGAACAGAAATTTGAGTCACTCTCCGGTGGACAGCAGGCACGCTTCCAGATTCTGCTCTTGCAACTGTCCGGAGCCACCTTGCTCTTGCTCGATGAACCGACCGATAACTTGGACCTGCACTCTGGTGAGGCGCTGGAGCGGGCCATCGATTCATTCGAAGGCACCGTGCTCGCGGTGACACACGATCGTTGGTTTGCGAGGTCTTTTGACCGCTTCCTCGTCTTCGGCTCAGACGGCAAGGTCTATGAATCCGATACCCCCGTGTGGGATGAAAAACGTGTAGAACGAGATCGATAGTTCAC
>DNHA01000364.1:0-2365 GCA_003486025.1 Micrococcaceae bacterium
AGGCACGTTGGCCTTGATCAGGCCCGTGACCACATCCACCGAGGGGCGCTGGGTCGCCAGTACCAGGTGGATGCCGGCGGCACGTGCCAGCTGGGTGATGCGCACGATGGAATCTTCCACATCGCGTGGCGCAACCATCATCAGGTCGGCGAGCTCATCAACGATGACCAGCAGGTAGGGGTAGGGCTTCATCACGCGCTTGGACCCCTCGGGCGGGATCACCTTGCCGGCGCGTACGCCCTTGTTGAAGTCGTCGATGTGCTTGTAGCCGAAGTTTGCCNNGCTTGACGGCCTTGTTGAAGTCATCGATGTGCTTAAAGCCGAAGTTGGCCAGGTCGTCGTAGCGGGTGTCCATTTCACGGACCACCCACTGCAGTGCCTCGGCGGCCTTCTTAGGGTTGGTGATGATCGGGGTGATCAGGTGCGGCACGCCCTCATAGGCGGTGAGCTCCACGCGCTTAGGGTCAACCATCACCATGCGGACCTCGTCCGGGGTGGCACGCATCAAGATCGAGGTGATCATGGAGTTCACGAACGAAGATTTACCGGCACCGGTAGCACCGGCGACCAACAGGTGCGGCATTTTTGCGAGGTTGGCAACAACAAAGCCGCCCTCCACGTCCTTGCCTACGCCCATCACCATTGGGTGTTCGGTCTTGCGTGCGTTGTTCGAACGCAGCACATCACCGAGCGCAACAATTTCCTTGTCGGTATTGGGAATCTCGATACCGATGGCGGACTTGCCGGGAATCGGCGAGAGGATGCGCACGTCCGAGGAGGCGACCGCATAGGAGATGTTCTTGGACAGCGCGGTGACCTTTTCCACCTTGGTGCCCGGAGAGAGCTCAATTTCGTAGCGGGTCACCGTTGGGCCACGCGAGAATCCGGTGACGCGCGCGTCCACCTTGAACTGCTGCAAGGTGTTTGTCAGCGCGGCCACGATGGCCTCGTTGGCCTCGGACGCTTCCTTGGCCGGCGGACCGGCGGGCAGGAAGTCATCCTGCGGCAGTGTGTAGGTGACATCCCCGGAAAGCTGGAGCTGCTCGGTGCGCTGCGGGATTGGCTCCAGTGCGGGAGCCGGTCGGGTGTGGTTCACCGCGACGGTCGGCATCGCATCGGTGTCCGGCTCGGGTTCGCTGGCACTGCTGAGGCCAACTTGTTCCATGATCGCAGCCATCTCGGCCTCGGCCTTGGTAGGGCGTTTGACGCCCGGTGGCGGACCGGCAGGAGCCGCGGATTTAGCTGGGAGGTCTGGACGCGCAATGGCCTCGGTGGCGGTGGAATCCGCGTCGTAGAGCTCGGAAATGGGTAATGCGTTGGTTGCGGGCTCCGCGGGGTCGATGACGGCTTTATCGTAGGCGACATCGCCGGGGCGCTCGTCGTGTCCGTCGCCGTCTACGTTGTACACCTCGGAGACGCGTTTAGCCTCGGCGCGGCGTTCGAAGAAGTTCTTCTTCTTCGGCTTCGGAGCTGGCTCATGCTCAGCGTCCGGGTACAGATAGGTCTGGTCGTGTGTTTCGGAGTGCGGGTCCAGTACCGCAGACTGCGCCACTGTGGGCGCGGTACGTTCGCGGTGCGGGTCCTGGCCGAGCAACCTGTTGTAGCCGATGCGCACACGCGAGGCGATCTGCAGCGGTGGGGTGGCGGTCATCACGAGCACCGAAAGAATCAGGAAGAAGATGTGTACTGCCATCGCACCGGGTACCGAGATCATCAGTCCCAACGGAGTGCCCAGGATCGACCCGACCATGCCGCCGGCAGCCCAAAGAGCCGTGAAGTCGTCACTGACCGATGGTGATCCGTTGGCCAAGGCGGCCACAGAGGCCCCAGCCAAGGTCATCATGAACAGGCCAATACCGATGCGGTTATTGGAAGCGTCCGCTTCCGGGTAGCGGAAGAGCCGGAAAGCACCGATGAACAAAATCACCGGCAGCAGTACCGCCATGAAACCCACTGAGCCTCCGGCCACCGCGTGCACGCCGCGGCCGAACCAACCGACATCGCGTAGACCCCACCACTCGACGATGGCAATGGTGATCGCGATCAGCGTGAGAAAGAGTCCGGTGCCGTCACGGCGTAACTCAAAGTCGGGTTTGACCGTGGCACCGATCCTGCGGAAGGCGCCACCAAAAATCCGGGCGATGCCCATCCACATGCTGCGAATTGCGCGCAGTGGAAGAGCGAGATCCTGTTCCGGGTTCTCGGGCGTTTTTTTGGCAGGCGAAGAGCTCGACGTTCGCGGTTTGCGCGTCGTCGGCTTCTTCTCGCCCTGCGACTGGGTGCGTGAGGCCATAGTTCTAGGGTATCGCCACCTGCTGGATACCAGCCGAATTTACACGTCTTCCCGGGGATTTGACCTACCCGC
>DNHA01000364.1:2386-6618 GCA_003486025.1 Micrococcaceae bacterium
GCCGTTGGTCACAGTGCCGTATTCGCTCCCTGTTTCCGGCAAGCGCAGTGCCTGAGCTGCGGCCAGGCCAGGTGGGAACCTCCGAACCTACGGATGGCTAAGCACGAGTGGTTAGACAGTCTGAGCGAAAAATCCCAAGAAAGAATCCTTCGACTTATTTGGTCTCGTCGCTGAGCACGGTTCGGGTTAGAAGCTGAAGGTTTCCCAGCTAGCGCCGATACCGAAAACCAGCAAGATAACCGTGACGATCAGCGCCATCTTTTTGTGTTGCTCGTATCCGACTAGGAAATAACCTGACTTGTCGCGCATGGCGCCGCACAGGATGAGGATGATATCTATCAAGGCCCAAATTCCGAAGCCGCCCAGGGTGACAAGCTTGAGGACGCCTGTGCCAATTTTTCCGAGATAGAACCGGTCGATTCCCAGAACACCAAGAAACCAGGACAGCAGCCAGGTAACGATGAAGCTCTTCTTTCCTTCACCGTTATACGCACCATTTTCAGATGCGGTGTATTGATAGTTGTTCGAGGATACCGACATTTTTCTCCTGCTGTTGTTCAGTGAAAACCCTAAACGGCACATACTGCTAGGCAAACCAACAAACTATTTAGCGAAACACTCACGGCGAAAGCTGCAAACAGCTCACACACGAATCTGCTCGTGCCAATTTTGGCACGAGCAGATTACGGTGCTCCAGGTGAACCGACGAGCGAAGGTCGAAGCGATATCCTCTCACTGTGTAATAGCGCGAAAAACTACGTCGCGGCTAAAATCTGGCAGTCAACAGTTCAAAGATTCAGGTATCGAAACTAGGCACGATACTGATGGACGCTCCAAAGACCTTGCTGGTTCACGGTGGTTACAGCCCCTCAGAAGCCAACCATGCCGAAGCAATGTCTGCGGCCGATTTTTTATCAACCGTGCTCTGCACATTTAATTCAACCAGCGTGCCTGCATCCAGCTTTTCGCTGACTGGATTCAGTACGGCAGCCAGATCCGAGGACAAGTCAGCAGAAACTACCGGCACAACGTTCGAGGCAAGGAACAAAGACTTCGGGTCTTCAAGTACCACTAGATCCTCGGTCTTGATCCGCGGGTCAGCGGTAAATACGTTGGCCACGTTCACGGTCCCGGCGACCAACTCTTCTACCGTCGTGTCACCTGTTCCGGAGAAGTCAGCCTTGACTCCGTAAACACTTTCAAGCCCCTTAGGACCATATGGGCGTTCGGCAAGTTCCGGCGGGCCACCCAAAGTCAGTTTCGTTGAAACGCCAGCCAAATCTGCAATGGACTTCAGCCCATTTTCATCAGCGAACTTTCGAGTCACGGTGTAGGAGTCTTGGTCTGAAGCTTTCGCTTGCTCAAGAACTGCTAATGAATCTGGCAACTCAGCTTCGAGTTCTTTGTACACCTCGTCCGAAGCGCGCGCCTTCGTATCGTCCTTGAAGAATTGCAGCAGGTTACCGGTGTACTCGGGGAACACGTCGATGGCACCATCTTCAAGCTGCGGCATGTACGCGTCGCGCTGACCGATGTTGAACTTACGCTCAACTTCTTTGCCGGCACCTTCTAGCGCCTGAGCGTAAATTTCCGCAACAATTTCATTGGAGTAGTAAGCCTGTGAGCCGACAACAATTTTCTCGCCACCTGCCGGAGCGGAGTTGCTCTCGGTTGCCAGCGGATCTCCTCCTCCGCAGCCAGCCAAGGCGAGGCTGCCAGCCATCACTGCGGCTGACGTCGTGATAATGCGTTTTAGCTTCATGACATTTCCTTTTCGTTGGACTTCAAATAGCCAGGGCTCTTATTTGTATCTTTATCGGCTTCATTGGCCGGCGCAACTTTGCCAGGCATTTTCTTATTTACGCGTCCCACCCCAGCTGGTACCGCGAGTTTTTGTGCCAAGGCAAAAATCACGTCCAAGAGCAGCGCGAGCACGGCAACCATAAGCGCTCCCCCAAGCACCATGTCGAAGCGGCGCAAGTTCAGCCCGGTGATAATGGGCAGCCCCAGTCCACCAAGGTTTACGTAGGCTGCGATGGTCACCGTCGCGACGACCTGCAAGACAGCTGACCTGATTCCGCCTACGAGCAACGGCAAACCCAACGGGATCTCCACTTTGAAGAGGATCTGCCATTCGGTCATGCCCATGGCACGGGCCGCATCGATGGTTTTCCTGTCGATCGAACNNAGCAGCGAGGGAATGGCTAACAGCACGAAGGTAAGCACCGCGGCCTCAGGCTTGTGCAGTACGCCAAAAATCAACACCAATAGGATCAATAGACCAAAAGATGGGACGGCTCGGGCGATTCCCGCGGCGCCCACAGCAATCTCGCGTCCCTTACCCGTATGCCCAATGGCCCATCCGGCCGGAATAGCAATCAGTCCAGCAATGGCTACCGCCAGCACGGTAAATAGCAGATGCTGCCCGAGCAAAACCTGAAGTCCCCCGCTGCCTTCCCATTGCGCCGGCGCGAGGAGCCACTGAATAGCTTTGTTAATCAGATCCATTAGGACACCTGCTGCCGGGTAGCGTTCTTGACGGCTCGCTGTGACTTCTTAGGATCTTTTGTCCATGGCATCAGCCATCGTCCAATCAGAATGAGCAAGAGGTCCACAGCCAAGGCAATCAATGCGACCGCGAGAATTCCCGCAAATACCTCTTCGATGATGCGGCGTTGCAATCCGTTGGTAAATAGGTAGCCCAGGTTGGTGACTCCCACCAGAATTCCTACCGTTGCCAAAGAAATGCTACTGACCGCGGTGACTCTGAGGCCAGCCAGGATCACCGGTCCTGCCAGCGGCAGGTCTACGGCGAAAAACCTGCGTGCTGAGCCATAGCCCAGCGCAGTCGCAGCCGAGCGTGCCGCTGGGTCAACTGAATCCAGTCCATCGACAACCCCACGAACCATGATTGCCACAGCATAGAGTGTCAGCGCGACGATGAGGTTAGCTTCACTGATAGCACTCATGCCGGTGAGCACAGGCAGAATCATCAGCAGTGCCAGCGAAGGAATGGTGTAGAGCAACCCGGTCAACGTCACCACAGGCCCGCGAACGAGACGATATCTCCAAGCCACCCAGCCCAACGGAATCGACAGGATGAATCCCACCAGGATCGCAATCAGACTCTGTCGCAGATGTTCTAGCGACAGTGAACCGATCAGACCTATGTTCTCAGTTATCCAGTTCATGAGCTGGATCTGTCTTCGATGAGTCGTCCTTGAGTACGCCCCTGCGAATCGACGAGCACGCTACCGTGTGGCGTGTGTTTGACGCTCAGGGCCCTGGCACCCCTGTCGGTACCGATAAATGAGGCAACAAAGTCATTGGCAGGACTTTCGATGATTTCGCTGGGACTGCCTACTTGCAGCTTTTGCGCCCCGGCAGCGAGGATCACCACTTGGTCGCCGAGCAAAAATGCTTCATCGATATCATGGGTAACAAAAACTATGGTCTTGTCCAGCTCCTGCTGAAGCCGGATGAGCTCTTGTTGAAGCTCTGCGCGGACGATTGGGTCCACCGCACCAAAGGGCTCATCCATAAGTAAAATATTCGGGTCTGAAGCCAGGCCCCGAGCTACGCCTACACGTTGCTGCTGCCCACCGGATAGCTGATGGGGGTACCGATCTGCCATGGACGCAGGCAGGCCCACGGTCTCCATTAGTTCCAAGGCGCGCACTCGCGAGGATTTGCGCGATTGGCCTTCAAGCCTGGGGACGGTGGCAATGTTTTCCGCGACGTTAAAGTGCGGCAGCAGTCCGGAATTCTGCATGACGTAACCAATGCTTCGGCGCAAGGCCACGGCGGGTTTCGTCGAGATTTCTTGTTCGTCAATGCGAATCGACCCCGAACTTGGATCAACCATGCGGTTGATCATGCGCAACAAGGTGGTTTTGCCGCATCCCGAGGAACCAACAAACACCGTGGTCTTGCGAGCAGGAATCGTAAGGCTGAAATTCTCGACGGCCATCGTTCCGTCGGCATAGTGCTTGGAAACATTCTCGAACTCGATCATGCGTTGTACCCGAGCATCGTTGACTCCTTGTCGTGTCGTTGCGCCTAATTCTGCCTTAAAACTGTTCCACGATCACCGTGGTTCAGGATTTGCCCATTTATTGGATTCCGTGTCGGCACACTAGATCCATACAGGCCAGCGGTAGAACGGCGCTTCATTCAAAAGCATCTGGGAGGACGACGTCGCCGATCCCGCCAAATTAGCAGCATCGGCGTTG
>DNHA01000252.1:0-2833 GCA_003486025.1 Micrococcaceae bacterium
CGATAAATCAACTCCTGGGTACGCCCGTCAAGCAGTCTGGAATCCACAAGTTCAAGGTCAAAGTCTTCGACGCCGGCGAAGATTGGATCCTGACCCGTGAGCCCGGTCAGTGCAGGGAAGATGGTGAGCTGAATAAAGTCAACCAGCCCCGCGGCCATCAGTGCCCTATTCATGGACAAGGACCCGTGCGAACGCAGTGGAACCGTGGATTCAGCCTTTAACCGTGGCACCACCGATAGTGCGTCACCACGCTCTAGCGTGGCATCGGGCCAGTCCAAGACACCGGTCAGCGTATTGGAAATTACGGTGGCGGGCTGTTGATGCATCGCCTCTCCCCAGGGGTCATCAACATCCGGATATTTATCGGCCTGCGCCCAGAACTGTGCGAACAGGTTGAAGGTATTGGCGCCGAAAACCATATGGCAGGGGGATGCATAGTGCTCCAGGCGACGGGCGAGAAGCTCGGGGCCTTGTTTACCCCAATAGCCACCCCAGTTGCCGGAAGCACCGCCAAATCCGTCGAGACTCGAGAACACGTCAAAGGTATATGTCGCAGGCATGAGAACTCCCGGTGTAATGCGCTAAGTGCAACTCACCTTACGCCTGAGCGGGCCAGCGCGGAACCCTGAAGTGAGGGCAGGACCGCGATCATCTGATTTCGTTCAATCCTTGAGCACGCAGGACATTCCGAGCGTTGCAAGAAGTGCAAAGGGGCGAGTTCTAAATAGTTTGCCTGAGACAAGACCATGTGCGCGGCATCCTTCGATTCACCGTGTGGGTGAAATTCAGCGGTCAGTGATTGTGCCACTGAAGTAGATTCGCGGGAGAAATACCGAGAATCCTGTCATCAGATTCCTGCGCAGTACCGCGACCGTCGGTGTTATTGGTCAATACCCAAAGTTCTCCGGCAGCAGTGACTGCTACGTCCCGAAACCTTCCGTAGCGGCCGGTGAAGGCTTCGGTGGAATCACTCGGTGAGTTCAGGTCAATGATTCGCAACCGTTCACCACGTAAGTTAGCCACATAAAGTATGTCCTGGTGAATGCTCATGCCGCTAGGGCTCGCCGACTCAGTGCTCCATTGCTGCAGGGGATCCACGTAGTCGGCATGGTTGGCAATTCCTTCGGCGGCCGGCCAGCCGTAGTTGGCCCCCGCTCTGATCAGGTTCAGCTCGTCCCAGCGGTTTTGCCCGAACTCGCTGGCATACATGGTTCCATCGCTAGCCCACGCGAGCCCCTGTGGATTACGATGACCGAAACTAAACACCGGAGAATCGGGAAATGGATTATCCTCCGGAACTTCACCGTCGGTGGTTAGCCGCAGGATCTTTCCCCCGAGGCTGTCTATATCTTGAGCCGAAGATTGGTTTCCCGCATCACCAACGGTTGCGTAGAGCATTAAATCCGGTCCGATGGCCAACCGCCCGCCATTGTGGATCGTTGCCGAAGGAAGCTCTGAAATCAGCGTTTGCGGATTTATGAGGCCTAGATTTCCAGCCTCTCCGGTGACCTCGAAGCGCTGGATTCGGTTCCCCTCGGCGGCGGTCGAATAAGCGAATAGATACGGCCGTTGATAAGCCAGACCGAGCAGTCCACCCTCACCACCGTGAACTACGTCGTTGAGCTGGCTAACCTGACGCTGGTTTCCTTCCATGTCTATTTCCACGATTCGTCCAGAATCACGTTCTGAAACCAAGAGCGTCTTTTCCGCGAAAACCATTGACCATGGAGCATTCAGCTCATCGGCAATGACCTGGGGTTCAGCTGTTTGGGGTGCCGGAGCACTGCTGGAGCCGCTGTCTGGGGTTGTTGATGGCTGCGCAGTGCACGCCGTGATGGAAATAGCGCAGGCCAGAGCAATTCCGAGGCAGGCACTGGTTTTACCGATGGCAGCTGGTCTGGGACGCATGGGATCAGGCTAGCAACATTGGTTCAATACGCAAGAGAGTTTCGGGACAAGACTGAGCAGTGCTGAAATGAATAATTTTCTGATTTGCCAGCAAAAATTGGTTGCTCGTCGAATTTCAGCTCGAATATTTCGATTTGCGAAGCTATTTGTTTGACGGTTGCGCACGTTGCCCAATATCGTTTAACCAAGAATCATGAGCGTCAGCAAAAGCCCTGGCTAGCTGGCCGGCAACCCTCTCTACGGTAGCGGGGTGCTCCAGGTGAGGATTCGGTGTCGTGCAACACCGCACGATACAAGTACCGCACATCGAGGCGTAAAAACTTCGACGGCGGGCCAAAGCAAGCAGTAGATGCTTTTGTCCTGCCGCCGACCGTCGCCGTACCGGTGTGTATGAAGTGAAGGAAGCAAAGCATGTCTTTGAATCAAGAGCTTGACGCGCTGACGTTACGCAAAGTTTTCGCCCAGCACCCCTCCGGAGTTGCCGCGCTTTGCGCCGAAATCGACGGCGAGAAAACGGGAATTGTTGCCTCATCGTTCACCGTCGGTGTCTCACTGGAGCCTGCACTGGTGATGTTTGCGGTGCAGAAAACCTCAAATACGTGGCCAAAGCTGCGTGGCGCTAACCGTATCGGTGTCTCAGTGCTCAGCGAGCGCAATGAAGGGGTCTGTGGGCAGATCGCCTCGAAGAAGGGCGATCGGTTCCAGGGTATTGATACACATAGCAGTGCTGATGGCTCATTATTCATTGAGGACTCCACGCTATGGCTGGACACCTCTATTTACAGTGAGGTTGAAGCCGGAGATCACTGGGTGGTCCTGCTTGAAGTTCACGGCCATAAGGTTGCCGAGCACCTTCCATCGATCTTCCACGATTCACGATTTCACTCGTTACCGGTCCCGGAATTCGTCTAAATAGCTTTTTCGC
>DNHA01000252.1:2846-7734 GCA_003486025.1 Micrococcaceae bacterium
TAGAGGCTGGCGGCGCGATGCTGTTTAAGCAGTGGACCTCGAGTTGGTTCGGGTGACTTCGTACGTCACATGTCGGCGTAAGTCCCTTTGCGCTTAATTGTGGATTACTTTGCCCAAAGTTACGGCTTAGTAGCTTATAGTCGCTGTGACTACCGACTTCTAAGACCGCCGAGTATCCACAAAACTATCCACATGCCTGTGGGCAGTGCGTTGATAAGTTCAATTATGAGTCGAAAAACACCGTAATTCCGGACATTATCCTGTGGACAACGTGATTTACGAAGGTTGTCTCTACAAAGAAATAAACTTTCTATCCACAGGTGTGAAAATATGTTATTACAAGTCAACGCATATTTAGATGAGTTTAAGTGTGGTAATCCACAAGCTTCTCCCCAAGTCGCACACAGGTTCATCCACAGGGAGAGGATGCTTATCCACAGATCTTGTGGATAACCGAGTTTACGGCTAGGGATAAGAGACCTACTGTTGGCTTTGGGGCTGATATATCCACAGGTACCGCTGACGCTATAGCGTCGGACGGCAGTGACATGCTTGAGCGTTGCCATCGGGGCACAAGGGTATTTCCCAGAGGTTCAATAGGGGATGGAAGTGTCTGTTATGAGTGCGGAACCGGTCTACGAAAGCCAGGGTTCTGAGGCGGGTCGTACTCCGCCGCAGGATATTCCTGCCGAAATGTCGGTTCTCGGCGGCATGATGCTGTCCAAAGATGCCATCGCCGACGTGGTTGAGGTGTTGCGTGGAACAGATTTTTACCGTCCAGCCCACGAGTCAATCTTCGATGCAATTATCGACCTCTACGGTCGTGGTGAACCTGCCGATGCCGTGACCGTCTCGGATCTGCTCACCAAGCGCAGCGAAATCGCCCGCGTAGGCGGTGCTGCCTACCTGCACAATCTCATTCAACAGGTACCCACGGCCGCAAACGCCGGCTACTACGCTGAGATTGTCCGTGAGCGTGCGGTGCTTCGCCGTCTGGTGGATGCCGGAACACGAATCGTGCAGATGGGTTACTCGCCAGATGGGGAAGTTGACGCCATCGTGAACGAAGCCCAGGCCGAGGTCTACAAGGTTGCCGAAAACCGTAATAGTGAAGACTACGTCCGCCTCTCTGACATCATCGAGGGAACCGTTGATGAAATCGAGAACGCAGCGAATGCTGGCGACGGAATTACCGGCGTGCCTACCGGATTCTACGAATTCGACGAGCTGACCCAGGGCTTGAAGGGCGGACAGATGATTATCATCGCGGCCCGTCCGGCAGTGGGTAAATCAACCTTTGCCCTGGACTTCGCCCGTTCGGCGGCCATCAAGAACAATATGGCCACCGTCTTCTTCTCCCTCGAAATGGGCCGCAATGAAATTGCGATGCGCCTTCTCTCAGCCGAAGCATCCATCCAGCTCCAGGATCTGCGCAAGGGTTCGGTAGAAGACGCGCAGTGGACCAAGATTGCCACCACCATGGGGCGGCTGAACGAAGCGCCACTATTCATCGATGATTCGCCGAATATGTCCATGATGGAAATTCGGGCGAAATGCCGCCGGCTCAAGCAACGCAATGAGCTGCGCATGATCATCTTGGACTACCTCCAGCTGATGAGCTCCGGTAAGCGCGTGGAATCGCGTCAGCAGGAAGTCTCTGAGTTCTCACGTAACCTCAAGCTGCTGGCCAAGGAGCTAGACGTTCCGCTGGTTGCCTTGTCGCAGCTGAACCGTGGTTCCGAGCAGCGTACCGACAAGAAGCCAATGATTTCGGACCTTCGTGAATCGGGCTCGATCGAGCAGGACGCCGATATGGTCATCTTGCTGCACCGTGATGACGTGTATGACAAGGAAAATCGTCCAGGTGAAGCCGACGTGATCATCGCTAAGCACCGTGCAGGTCCCACCAAGACCATCACCGTGGCCTTCCAAGGTCACTACTCGCGCTTCAGCAACATGCAAAACGATGGCTAAGAATTTGCCTTGAACCAAAGCAGAAATGTCGGGCTCAGGAAATCATGGAGATTTCCTGAGCCCGACATATTTAAGCCAGCAGCTAGCCTTCACGCACATCGGGCAGGCTAGAAAAGGCTGAGCACCCCGCTGGAAAGAATTCCGGTGGCACCAACCATCACGGCTAGAGAAACCGCGGTGATTTTGACCATGCGGCGACGTGTATCTTCTTTAAGCATGCCTTCAGCTTACAAAGCAAAGCTGGATAAACACTAACCACTGATGCCGAATCAGCGGGTATGGCATTCAATGAAAGAATGACGGTATGCCTTCGTCACCCACCTCACCCGCAAAAACTTCGGGTACCGAGTCGATCTACGACGCCAAATATCTAGCCACCACCGTGGGAATGTTTGTTTTAGTATTTTTGGTGGCCTTTGAATCGATGGCTGTGACCACCGTGATGCCGCTGGTCAGCGAATTATTAGACGGGCAACGCTATTTTGCGCTGGCCTTTGCCGCACCCATGGCTAGTGCGATGCTCGGCATGGTTGCCGCCGGTGAAATATCGGACCGGCGTGGTCCTAAAATCCCGCTCTATGCCTCGGTGGGTGTCTTTGTTATCGGCTTATTGATCTGCGGGGCGGCGAACACCATGCAGGTGTTGATTCTTGGAAGGATCTTGCAGGGGATTGGCGGGGGTGCTATTACTGTGGCCATCTATGTGCTGATCGCCAGAGCCTACCCAGCAATTCTCCATACAAAAATCTTTGCACTCTTCGCCACTGCGTGGGTGATCCCGGCTTTGGTTGGACCGTGGATCGCAGGGCTCATTGCCACCTATATCCACTGGCGCGCGGTATTCCTTGGCGTTCTAGTATTTATTGCACTGGCCTTTATCGCTATCGTGCCCACCTTGCACCGGATGTCCGCAGAACGTGATCCATCCCTGGGGCCGGTATCAACCAAACGCCTGCTACTGGCGGGGCTCACCGGCGCGCTGGTCATCGTGATGAACCTGCTTGGCAACGCCGGTACCGGTTGGTCTTTAGCCGGCCTGCTGGCAGCTCTGCTCCTCGCGCTGGTAGCCATCAGACCCTTGTTACCGCGTGGAACCTTTACCGTACGTCGCGGACTACCGGCCACAATAATGACCCGAACGCTTGTGGCTGGTGCATTTTTCGGCGCTGAGATCTATCTACCCTATATGCTCCGCGAAGACTACTTCTTAGCGCCAGACCGCGCCGGGCTGGTCCTCACGGCGTCCGCTTTGATGTGGTCGTTGGGATCCTGGTTGCAAGGAAGAGCCGGAGAGCGGCTCAGCAACGCAGCCTGCATTTCGATTGGTGGTGTAGCCGGTGCTATCGCAGTATCCACTGCGTTGTGTGCAGCATTGTTCCATCCGCCGGTGGTGGTGCTTGTCGCCGGATGGGCGGTTGGCGGGTTCGGCATGGGCATGATTTTCCCGCGGCAAAACGTGAACATGTTTGCCTTGTCATCTAAGGCAGAACAGGGCTTCAACTCCTCGGCTATGACCTTGGCGGACTCGCTGGGCAACGCTTCGGTAACCGCGCTGGGTGGTGTCATCTTCGCAATGGCCGCTATCGGATTTGGCTTTGTTGCGGTCTTCGCGTTCTCGCTGCTGTTGCTCCTTGTGCTGCTGATCATCGCCCCGCGGACCAAAGCCAGTGCCGTGGCACTTGTCTAGTTATGCTGGTCAAATGGCTACTAAATTACCGGTGATCGGCTTACCCGCAATCCGGGCATTAGAAAATGCCGGTATCACCAGCCTGGAACAGGCAGGGGATACCGGCATCAAAGCACTGGCAGCACTCCACGGGGTGGGGCCGAAAGCCCTCAAGATTCTTAGTGAAGCGCTCGCCGAACGCGGACTGGCAATGAAGGACTAAGAGCTTGGCAGAGCCTTTAGATGCTCGTCCGTGGTTGCCGTCAGGTGCTCTTGGAATTCAGGATGCTTGGCAATATAGGCCTTGACGTAAGGACAGACGGCGACGATTTTTGCCCCGCCGGAGATTGTGTTGTCCAAGGCGAATTTCACCATTACGCTGGCTAGTCCTTGGCCACCGTATTCCTCGTCTACTACCGTGTGGAAGAAGATCCGCTCGACACCGTCCACACCCTGAAAATCACGGTAGTGTGCGGCTCCAATCAGCTTTCCGTTGTCATCCAAGGCATAACGGTTGCGCTCCGGAAGAAAGGCCGGGGTTATCTCACTCATGGTGATTCAACTTTCTACGAAGGGTTCACACGGGGACGAAGTCGGACGGTGGGCAAGGCCGGGGCAGGTAATGCCGCCGGAGTATTCGCCGGGAAAGGACCAAACCGGTCTTCTGAGGCATCTCCCGGTTCGGCACCAATTTCAGCCTGGTATTGGGCACGGAAAGCAAGAACCTCTTCATGCGTGCGGCCCACGAAGTTCCACCACATGAGGATGTCCTCGCATAGTGGCTCCCCGCCAATGAGCAGTGCGCGCAATGGCTCGTCACCTGCCATAATTCGCAGAACGGTGCAGCCTGCCCGGACAAATCCGAGTTCACGGTGTTCCAGCTGATTCCCATTGAGCGTGGCTTGGCCCTGGTCAATGAGCAGCCCGTGTTCGTGATGGGCCGGTACAACGATGTCGACTTCGGCTCCGGCTTCTAGATGCAGTTCGGCGCCACTGAGCTCGGTATGTGTTTTCACCGGTGAGGTAGAAGTCTGGTCGCCGATGGCGAGGGAGCCCAGAAATACGTTGAGCATCCAGCCAGTCCCGTTCATTGGTTCTGGGCGGTAGTTCTCAAAGGTCGGTTCCATATTGCGTACCCGGTCCGGCAGCGCGGTCCACAGCTGTGCTCCGTGCAAGACGGTGGATTCTTCGCACAAGTACTCCGAATGCGTAATGCCATAACCGGCAGTCATCAAGTTCACTTCACCG
>DNHA01000359.1:0-177 GCA_003486025.1 Micrococcaceae bacterium
ATAGTTGCCCATGGCGCCCATCAAGCAAACATACGCGCGTCCTTGCACCACAGCGTTGTGGCACTCGGCGGTCGTGGAGGAAATGATAGGTTCCTGAGCTGCGAGCTTCTTTAGATATCCATCGCCCAATTTATCGTCATTGAGCACCAGATCAGCCCACTGCATTCCACCACCATC
>DNHA01000359.1:326-3110 GCA_003486025.1 Micrococcaceae bacterium
CAGCGTTGAACGGACGGTACTCAGAGAAGTATCCACGGTTAGCTAGCGACACTGCGCCCACATCACCGGTCATGACTAGATCTGCTATCCGCTGGCCGGAAGACTGTTCCTGGGAAACCTTGGTGTCTAGTTCTGCACCGACAATCTGGAGTGGCTCCACGGAAATCCCAGGGAATCGTTCGCCGAAGGCTTCGAAAACTGCCGGCCAAGTAGCTGTCAAAGGTGTGTAGATGTTGAGCGAATCTTGCCCAGCTTCAAGAGCAGCGGCATACTGCTCTTCGAATTTAGCTTGAGCGTCGGCACCGCCCAAGGCCGTGGTGGTATCAACGCCCTCGCGCTCTCCTAATCCTTCTGCAACGGTGCTATCACTGCCGCAACCAGTCAGCAACAATGCTGCAGCTAGCCCAAGCGCCGTAGCAATTTTTCTCTTGCTAGTTGTGATCCCCATGTTGGTGCCTTTCATCGTGATTTTCTGCGGGTGTGTTAAATGGTTGGTCGAGTGTGAACGTGCGGCTTAGACGCGGACAAGTGCGGGAGCGTCCCATGCGGGCGAGGGCAGGCATGCTAACGATTCTGGTGCGATCGCTGCAGTGACGGTGTCACCCACTTGCGGAGACCCTAGTGGCCACAAATTGGCTACTTCAGCAGTGCGGATGGAAACCGTGACCTGGTGAGGGCCTAGCTGCAGTTCATAAATGAAATCGTCGCCAAGGTACATGATGTCGGTGATCAGACCATCGAAACGATTAGGTTTCTCTCTGGCTGGAGGTCCAAGAATCACCGACGATGAACGTACGGCAATATCCACTTTTTGACCCTCGCGTACATCGGTACGAGCTGCAGTGTTCAAACGTACCTCTGTGCCATCGAGCAAAACCTTGACAGATTGCCGGTCTGTGGAGACCACAGTGGCACTGAGGAAATTGTCGTAGCCAACGAAATCGGCTACGAAATGTGAGACTGGATGCCAATAAATCTCTCTTGGGCTGCCTACTTGCTCAATCTCGCCTTTGTTGAGCAGCACGATGCGGGTTGAGAGCGAAACGGCTTCTTCCTGATCGTGGGTCACGTAGATAGACGTTGTTCCCACGCGTTTATGCATGTNNAGTTCTGAACGCATATCCTGACGAAGCCGCGCATCCAGATTTGAGAGTGGCTCATCGAAGAGCAACAGTTGGGGAGTGGCAACCAGTGCGCGAGCCAAAGCCACGCGCTGCTGTTGTCCGCCGGATAGGTCAGTAGCCATCCGGCTTGCGTACTCGGACAAGCCAACCATTTCTAAGACTTCGCGGACTCGACGAGCGCGCTCGTTTACGCTTACTTTGCGCATCCGTAATGGGTAACCGACGTTGGAAGCGACGGACATATGAGGCCATAGAGCGTAGCTTTGGAAAACCATTCCAATATCCCGCTTATCAGGAGCCACATGGATACGCTGCGCAGGATTATCGACAACTTTTCCACCAATTGCTACCTGACCACCGGTCGGCCGTTCCAGTCCAGCGACACATCTGAGAGTTGTGGTTTTTCCGCAGCCTGAGGGGCCTAAGAGTGTTAGGAATTCTCCTTCTTCAATTTTCAAATCGAGGGATTGGACTGCAGGAGGAGTTTTGGGTGAGTACTTCTTTTGCAAAGACTCGATGCTGACATGTGCCATGGGTTTTCCTATCAGTTAGAAGCCGCGGTCGTCACGCGTAATTTGCTAGTTGGATCGTCATCGAAATCTGACTCATTACGGTCAAACGTATTGGTAGGATCCGCGTCATCAACCAGGTGGCCACGGGAAATCGTGCGGCGTGAATTTACCCGTTTAAGGAGTGCACCAGCACCCATCAGTAGTGCACCGCCTGCTGCCAGCAGTGCAAGGAGCAGGAGCAGCAGGGCAGCTGCTGCTGATCCATTGCCCAACTGTGTGTAGTAGTTATAGACCAGCAGTGAGACTGTCTCGGTCTTGGCGCTGGATAGGAGAATAGGGATATCCAAGCTGCCGGCAGCCATGACGCCGGTGATGAACCAGGATGCCAAGAACGTTGGTCCAATTAGCGGAACCACGATAGTCAGCAACATCTTAGGAGCAGAGGCGCCGGAAATTCTTGCCGACTCCTCAAGCTCCACCCCGAGTTGTCCTACCGGTCCTGAGGTCGCTCGCTGGGCAATGGGTGTCACCACAATGACGAGTGCAATCAACACGATCCAAACGGATCCATAGAGCTTTTGAAGGCCAGGAACACTAAGGTATGCCCATGTAATTGCGAGAGCAAGAACAATGCCAGGGACCGCCACTACGGCCCAGACAATCAACTCTGGCACCTGAGCCCAGCGGCTCTTACTGCGTCAAGCGACATAACTGATCAAGACTGCGAGTACGGTGGCGACGAAACCGCCCACGATGCCCATGAAAAGTGTATTTTCGAGGGCACGAATGACCTTTGTTGAATCAAAAAGCCCGGCGTAATGCTTGAATGTAAAGCCAGTCACTCCCAATACCGGCTGGAATGAACCAATGATCAGCTGCACTAACGGAAGTACTAGAGCAATGGCAACATAGGCCACGAACAGCGATAGTCCGGCCCACTTCCATCCACCAATTTCCTCCTTCTCGATACGGTATGCCTTGCCAGTAACTGTAATGAAATTACGGTTACCGATGGCCTTTGAACGGATAGCTACCAGGACGTAAATAATAACGATCAAAAGCAGGGCTAGCGCGCTCGCCGAATCGTAGCGAATAGGCGTAGTAGCCAAGAAATCGTAAATCTGGGTTGGGAAGACGTAAATTGCGGC
>DNHA01000359.1:3127-4691 GCA_003486025.1 Micrococcaceae bacterium
TCTAACTGGCCTAAGGAATTAACAAATCCGAGGATTGCCAAGCCTGAAAGGGTCGGCAGGAGGATGGGGATATTGATATCCGAGAATAGCCGAATATTATTTGCTCCCGAGAGCCGTGCAGCTTCCTCCAGCGAGCGGTTCAATGCTCGAACCGGCCCCATAAGCAATAGATACATAACCGATATGCTCTTCAGCCCGCTCACGACAATCAGGCCAAACCAAGAGTAGGCATTTAGCCGAGGAGAACCGTCTGGCCCTAAGCCAAAGATGCTCGTTAGTAGTCCTGAAGGCGAAGTCATCATCCCCCAGCTGATGGCGAAGAACAAAGTTGGAATCGCAAAGATCGTGATCATGATTGGAGTAATGGATCTACCCCCAGGCGTCCGCGTCCGCATCGAGATCCAAGCGAAGATAAAACCACCGATAATACCGATGGTCTGTACACCGACAGCAAATAAAACCGATGCCCAGAGGGTCTCCCATGTCGCAGGATCACCGTATGAATCGACAAATCCAGCGATTCCGAATTCCCCATCGGTTCCGGGCTGCCCACTTCGGAATGCGCCGTAGACCAGCATTGCAAGTGGGTATCCGAAAAATGCGCAGATGAATAGCAGGAAAAGCGCTAGAAGCGTTCCTGTAGACCTGATGCGATTCACTATTACTCCTCGAGTTGTTAGTTCGGGCAAGCAGGTTATTGCGATGAGAGTTGTTACCTGACCGAGAACATATACACATATTGCTTGTGATCCAATGCACTGTCAAGTGTTTAATACATTCTTCTCTTAAAAACATATTTTGTTTGAATTTAGCCTGAAAATCGGGAATTCTAGCCTGAGATGTGACGTGTGTCTACATAAAGACCGAGTTGGTCTTCTTAGCCAGAGACACTTTTCTGGGGAAACCTCGGTTGGCGAACGTACGAATAGATCTGGCGCAGGCTCAATGGCTCAGCAGTGATGGAAGTTCGCAGCGACTAAACCAAGACATGTCTAAATCAATTCGCCGTGGACAGATCGTGCTGCCTCTCAGAGAGTGCATTCCGCCAGCTACGATGAATCTATGGAAGAGCAAGAGCCGATCAGGCTAAGCGGAGATTTAGCGCAAAAAGTCGTCGATACTATTGCTCCAACCATCAATCGCCATGTGAACATCATGAATTCCCACGGCATTATCATTGCTTCCAGCGATCGATCCCGGGTCGGTTCGCACCATGAGGGTAGCCTTGAAGCGATTCGAAGCAACCGTATCGTCGATATTGAACAGACTGATGCCGCTGCCGGAACGCAGCCCGGAGTAAACGCACCTTTGATACTCAACGAGCAATTGTGCGGGGTAGTTGGCGTCACCGGTGCTCCGGGTGAAGTACGGCCACTGGCAAATTTAATTGCCCTGACGGTGCAATTGCTCTTTGCGCAAGAACGCGAGCATGGACGCAGCAACCGGCGTGAAACCGAAGCTCGCGACCTCATTTCTGCGCTACTCGCAGGTAGCGCCGACGCGGATCTTATCGACAGGCGCTTGGGCGCCCATGGATTGCGAGCCCCCTGGATCTTGGAACTGT
>DNHA01000107.1 GCA_003486025.1 Micrococcaceae bacterium
CAGGCCTGAGTCGGCAAACACCGCTACATCATTGCCGGATAAGACCTCTAGGACGGTCCGGTAGGCCGGCTCGGATAGCGCATGGCTGTCCTTGCCCACGTACATTGGCCCGGTGATTCCCGCGCCCTTGCGGTAATCCACCACGGCTTGGGTGATGGCCGCGATATGAAGTTCGTTGAAGGTTCCGTTCAGCGAGCTGCCGCGGTGACCGGAGGTGCCGAAAATAACTGCCTGGTCTGGGTTGTCGGCCGCTGGGCGGATCGATGAGTAAGATTCAAGGACAGCATCTAGGTCGATGAGATCTGCTTCGCGGGCAGGTGTCCCGGCGCGTTCGTGGGCCATGTTCTCTCTTATCTTTGTGCTTCTGCCCGGGTTCATAGAATAATCAAAAGTGATGACTTACTACCCGAGCAATCCGTATCAGCAGCCACGTCAGCCAGTAGGGCTTTCGACGGCGTCGCTTGTGCTGGGCATCTTATCGATGCTCGGCCTATGTCTACTTATCTTAGTTCCCTTGGCCGGCGTTATTACCGGCCATATGGGGTATCGGCGCGAACCGACCGTCCGGGGGCTGAGTCTGGCGGGCTTGATTACCTCGTGGGTAGGGCTAGCTATTGGTGTCCTGTTCTATGCGTTTATGATCTGGGCCATCTGGTTTTCGGTTGGATATGCTGAAAACTTCGACTATTCCGGGCTCAACGATTTCGCGTAATCGTGTAGTTTTTCCTGACATTTTGGACTAGCATAACGATTATCGTTAATAACGAATATCGTTAGGTTTGTGATGTCTGGCTTCTCCTTTGGAATAAGCGCCGTGCTTGTCATCGTGGTTTTGGCTTTAGTGCTTTACGCAGTCTTTGGCTCCGGACGAGTGCAGGCCATCGTAGACTTCACGCGTCGCATCGCGATCGTTGCACTTGTGAGCGTTGGTTTCGCCATCATTGCTCAGGTGGTGTCGGCGCTGTCGGATCCGCAGGTGCAACTCGAAGTTCCTGTCGAGCCTTACTGGCCGGAATATCCGCACGTCACCGACGTCTCTCCAGATCATGGCGGGAATGTCACCGCGCAGATCAACGAGGTGCTGATTACCAGCGGTTCGCTCAGCGCCGGAACCAGAGTTCTGCTCGCAACCGGTGCACTCTGCGAAGGTCTGGCGGTATGCGCGGTGATTCTCTCGGTGATCTTGTTATGCAATAAGTTGCGCGTAGGCAAACCCTTCACCGCGAGCCTGCGTAAAACCGCACGGGTCGTAGCGACAATACTTGGTTTCGGCACCACGTTGGGACAGATCCTCAATGGATTCGGCGCCAGCTTCGCCGGCGAGGAGTCGTTACATATCGATAGTTTTGTCAGCACCGCACAGAGTTTCGAGGCCTCCTCTCCGTGGCCCGAACCCACCTTCGCGATTTACTTCGAATTTAATTCGCTGTTCATCGCCTTGGGGATCTTTGTGGTCGCCGAGCTGGTGACCGCCGGGCTGCGACTAACCGAGCAAAACAATCGACTCACGGCCGATACCGAGGGACTGGTCTAGCGATGGAGCACGTACATTGCAGGCTTGGGGATTTGTTGGCCGAACGTGACATGACCCTAGTGCACCTAAGCGAACTTGTTGATGTCTCGGTGGTCAATCTTTCGATCTTGAAAAATGACCGCGCAAAGGCAATCCGCTTTTCCACGTTGGTAGCCATATGCCAGGCGCTTGATTGCGAAATCGGCGAGCTACTAGTACTTAAATAAAAAAACAGCCCCCACCCGAGGGTGGAGCCTGCCTTTGAAGCTTTGAAGCTTTGAAGCCTTAGAGCACGGAGCCCATGAGCTTCTTCAAAGCCGGGGTAGCTGCAATCATTGCCAGACCCAGCACGATGGCGGTACCGCCCATCGCGATGAAGTAAGGGATTTCGTTGCCTGCAACGTAGTAACCGGCCAACACGCCAGACAGCGTGGTGCCCAGCGATACGGACAGGAAGAACAGTGCAATCATCTGCGTACCGAAAGCCGCCGGAGCCAGCTTGGTGGCCACCGCCTGACCGATCGGGGAAAGTAGCAACTCGGCGATGGTGCACAGCAACAAGATGCCAACTAGCGCCAACAGCGGTGTCATTTCCAGCGATTCGAGCGGAATGAAGCACAAGAATGCCGCACCCACGACTACCAAAGCCAAGCCGAACTTCACCGAGGTGCGCGGCTGGCGGTTGCCCAACTTGGTCCACAATCCTGCGAAAACACTGGCCAACAAGATAATGAAGACCGGGTTAATCGACTGGACCCAGCTGGCAGGCATTTCCCAGCCACCGAGGTGACGATCCAAACGGGTGTCGGAGTAGGCCGCGATGAAGGTGAACTGTTGCTGGAACAATGCCCAGAAGGCTGCCGAGCCGATGTAGAACGGGATAAAGGCCCAGACATGCTTCCGCTCGGTGGCATCAATTTTCTTGCTGCGCAAGATCAATACGAAGTACACCACCGAGGCGGCGATGACTACGTAGGCGATGGTGCTTGCAAGGTTTGCCGGGGTGACGATCTTCAGCGCGAAGACCAATACGATCAGAACCACGATGGCTGCGAAGATCCCGATGTAGCGTTTGCGTTCGCCGACAGGCAGTGGGTTTGCTATTAGTCCCGCGGTCTCCGGAAGATTTTTGCGGCCCTTGGAGTAGATCAACAGGCCAATGGCCATACCTACGGCAGCGGCGCCGAAGCCCACATGGAAGCCGAACTGCTTGTGCAACAGGCCGGTCAGTAGCGGGCCGAGTAGACCGCCAACGTTCACGCCCATGTAGAACAGTGAGAAGCCCGCGTCAATGCGTGAGTCTTCCTTGGAGTACAGCGAACCGACCAAGGCCACTGCGTTGGCTTTCAGGCCACCGGAGCCGATGGCCACCAGGATCAGACCAATGGTGAGTCCAACGTAGCCCGGCAATAATGCCAGCGCGACGTGGCCGGCCATGATGCCGATCGCGGAGAAGAAGAGTACTCGTTCGGAACCGAAGAGTCGGTCCGAGAGCCAAGCGCCCAAAATGGTGGACAGGTATACGGCGCCGCCGTAGGCGCCGACCAGTGACAGTGCTAAGCCCTGATCCATCCCGAGGCCACCGGCGGTGACTTCGTAGTACATGTAATAGGCCAGTAGGGCCTGCATGCCGTAGAAGGAGAAACGCTCCCACATCTCGACACTAAAGAGGTTTGCGAGCGCGCGCGGGTGACCGAAGAAGGTTTTATCCGTGCCCGTGGTGCTCGAAGTAACAGTAGACATACGTTACATTTTTCGCGCTTTTAGGAGCAAGTGCCTACTTTAGCGATCTATTTCACATGTTTCATATACCGCTGGTATCGGCTAAATTCCCGGTTCACTTGCCCAATTGTTTGGCCAACGCCAAAAGCAGCCCCTCATCGGCACGTGGCGAAATGAGTTGCACGCTCATCGGCATCCCGGAGCTGGAATTGCTGATTGGAACGGTGATGGCGGCTACCGAAGAAACGTTCACCATCGAGGTGTAGGGGGTGTACTGACACTGTCGCATGTAATCGGTATCCGCATCCGAGTCAGTAAAGTAGCCGACCTCCGGTGGCGTCGAGGCCATTGCAGGAGTGAGGATCACGTCATGAGCGGACCATTGTCGCACAAAGTCTGCCGAAATTTGTTTGAGCCTAGCGGCCGCCTGCAGGCTGACCTCCATGCTGCGCGCTGCGGAGCGTTGCCGGAAATCCCTTGCCAAGTCACCGAGCAGTCCGTCGTCTTCGAGCTGAATATGGCGCAGACCATTGCTCCACACACGGAGAAAGGCCTCGGGGTAGTCGCTGGCGTAGCGCAGATCCGCTGGCTCCACCCGGTGGAGCTCAGACAATAGCTGCTTGGCGCGCTCAAAAGCCTGCAGCGCAGCGGGCTGCAAGGAAATCGAATAGGCGCTTTCGAAAGGAGAATGCGTGCTGTAACCGATCCGCAACCCCTTGAGCCGCTCCGGATAGCTGCCACGCAGCAGTGGTAGGTAATGGTCGGAGCCGCGCATCGCGTCGAGCAACATCGCGGCGTCCAAGGAATCGTGGGCCAGCGGGCCGGAAACCGTCAATTTCGGCGCACCAAAGCTATCTAGGTAACCATCAACCACATCACTGGGGATCCGACCCAGGGAGGGCTTGAGCCCCACCAGGCCACAAGACGCGGCAGGTATGCGCACCGAACCGCCCCCATCGGATCCTGGCCCAACGGGAATCATCCCCGCGGCGATCGCCGCCGCCTGTCCACCCGAGGAACCCCCCGAGGTCAATCGTGGGTCAAGCGGGTTGCGCGACGGTGGGGCGACAAGGTTCTCTGAGTAACTGCTCAAACCAAATTCCGGAACCTGCGTTTTGCCGGTAATCACCACACCTTCGGACCGTAAGCGTGCCACCAGCGGATGATCTGCTCGCGCCACATGATGCTTCATTGCCGCGGTTCCATAGGTGGTGGGCATGCCGGTGACCTCATTGAGGTCCTTGAATGCCGTGGGAAGACCATGTAAGCGCCCGATCTGACCGCGCACCTGCCGCTCGTCTGCCGCAGCCGCGGCATCCATCGCATCGGGGGATACGTACACAAAGGCACCCAGCGAGCTCAGCTCGTCGATGCGACGCAGATAGTGCTCGGTGACCTCGCGGCTAGAACGTTCTCCACTGGCCAGCTCATCACGCAATTTCAGGGCGCTTCTTGTCTTCATGTCGGCTTTCGAGGCGGGGAATGGATAGTCTTATAAGCAAACACCCAACCAGAGAGGAAAGCCAACCATGAGCAACTTTGAGACTGTTCAGGTCACCGACGTACCTAAGGACGCATTGATTCTTGACGTCCGTGAGGACTTCGAATGGGAAGCGGGCCGCGCGACCGGAGCCAAGCACATCGTGCTCGGTGAACTGCCTACCCGTGTCGAGGAACTGGACCCCGACGTTGATACCTACGTTATCTGCCGCACCGGTGGCCGTTCGGCACAGGCTGCCGCGTGGTTGACCGGCCTAGGCTATACCGCGTTTAATATCGCCGGTGGTTCCGATGCCTGGCTGGAAGCCAAGCTTCCGATGGATGCCGACAACGGTGCGGAACCTACCGTTCGATGAAATATGCCTATCTAGGCCCGGCGGGCACCTTCACCGAGGCGGCTTTGCTGCAGGTCCCCGGAGCCGGGGATTGTGAGCGGATTGCTGCCAGCAGCGTTAATAGCGCACTGGAGATGGTCCGCTTAGGACAGGCAGATGCCGCGATGGTCCCGATCGAAAATTCGGTAGAGGGCGGAGTCTCGGCCACATTGGATGCCATTGCTGCCGGGGAATCGTTACAGATTGTCGCCGAAGTGCTGGTCCCGATTAGTTTTGTGTTGGCGGTGCGCGAGGGAATTACTTCACTCGAAGAGATCCGGGAGATTTCCACTCACGGACACGCTTGGGCACAGTGCCGGCATTGGGCGGAAACCAACATACCCGCTGCCAGCTTCACCCCGGCCTCATCCACTGCTTCCGGTGCGTTGGGTCTATTGGACCCAGAGACCCACCACGACGCCGCGATTTGCTCACCCTTGGTGGCGAAGGAGAAAAACCTCAAGGTGTTGGTGCGCGAGGTGGAAGATCACGCCGGGGCGGTAACTCGCTTTATCCTTGTCACCCGGCCCGGAGCCATTCCGGCGCCAAGCGGTGTGGATAAGTCAACGCTGATCCTGCCGTTGTCCGAGGACCGGCCCGGAGCGTTGATGGAATTTCTGGAGCAGTTCACCGCTCGTGCGGTGAACCTTTCACGGATTGAGTCACGCCCTACCGGCGCGGGGCTCGGGCACTACTTCTTCTCCGTAGACGTTGAAGGTCATATTGCTGAAGAACGTGTCTCCGCGGCGCTCGCCGGATTACACAGATTGTGCCCGGAACTGCGCTTCTTGGGATCTTACCCGGCGGCGCAGGGCACCCGCCCGTTCATCGATACGCACAATTCAGATAGTGCGTTTGTCGAATCCCGGGCGTGGGTGCAGTCGCTCAAATCGCGCCTCTAAGGGGTGCGAATACGCAACGCCGAAGGGTTGATGGTAACTTTCAGCTCGTTGACCTGACCTGTTGGGTCGCCGTCGATCTGTGTATTCATAGGTTCCGCGCAGCGCAATGAGACCTCGGTGGTTTGGTAGAAACTCATCACCGGGATCTTGTTGCGCGAGCGGAAAGCGGTCTTCAACAAGATCCAACCCCAGCCGGCCGCCGACCGCGGGGAGAGCACTACCGCATCGAGAATTCCGTCGTCGATCTTCGCGTCCGGGACAAAGTCCACGCCCTGCAACTTGCCACAGTTGGCGAAAAGCACGGAGCGAACCTTACGAGTCTGCCAGGCCTCATCGTCGGAAAGCTTAAATTCGACCTTTTTGCGTTGTCCGGGAAGCTGGCGCAACCCGGCCTCCGAATATGCCAACCAGCCCACCTTGGATTTCAACTCTTCATCGGTATCGTCAAAGAGGTCCGCGTCGGTGCCGACGCCGGCGATCACCAGGAACGCATGATCCGCCTTCGTGCCATCGAGCAGGTTCAGTTTCATATGGCCCACATCAATGCGTCGCACCATGCCCCGCACGGCGACTAACGCGGCGGTGTGCAAGTCATCAAGCGGCACCTCAATATTGCGCGCCAGCAGGTTGCCGGTGCCTAAGGGAAGCAGTCCCAGGGTGCAATCGGTGCCTTCGAGCACTTCTCCGACGGCGCGAATCGTGCCGTCGCCACCGGCCGCGATAATTGTGTCGCATCCGGCATCGATCGCCTTTTGAGCAGCTTCTTGGCCCGCGTTATCGGGGGTGGTTTCAAAAACCAGTGGCTCTTCCAGCCCCGCTTCTGCGCATACGTGTTTGACCGCGTCACGTGCCTTGTCGGCACCTGACTTGGACGGATTAATGACTAGTCCGACCTTCTTAGACTCGGATTGCTCCTTGATCGAAGGCTCTTTGCTGATCGGTTTGCTCGTGTGCGAAAGCTTACGCACGGAGTACCCAGTAACGCCCGCAAGCACTGCCGCGGCGCCGGCTACAGAAATTAAGATCACGCGGTTTGTCTGCATAGTGCTCTCATCGTACTCAAGATTGCTACGCTTAAGATGTGATCGACCTGAAAATGCTCACCGATAATCCGGAAATGTACCGCGCCTCGCAACGCGCGCGCGGTGCCGACGAAGCGCTAATCGACCAGCTTATTGAGGCTGATTCGGCGCGTCGCGAGACCATAAGCACCTACGAGCGCCTGCGCGCGGAGCAGAATGCCTTCTCCAAGAAGGTTGGCGCCGCTAAGGGCGAGGAACGTGCAGCACTGCTGGCGGAGGTCAAGGAACTGGCGGCTTCCGTGAAGGCTGCCCAAGCAGCTTCCGACGAAGCGGCTGCTAAGTGCACCTCGTTGCAGCGCTCCATCCCGAACCTGATCGCCGATGGCATCCCGTCCGGCGGTGAAGACGACTTCGCGCTGGTGAAGACCGTCGGCACCCCGCGCGACTTTGCCGCCGAGGGTTTTGAACCGCTGGACCACCTGCAGATCGCCGAGAAACTCGGCGCGATCGACATGGAACGCGGCGCAAAGGTCTCCGGTTCACGCTTTTACTTCCTCAAGGGCATCGGTGCCCGCCTGGAAATAGCGATGATGAACATGGCGCTGGATCTTGCGGTCGAGCGTGGCTTCATTCCGATGATCACTCCGACATTGGTCCGACCAGAAACTATGCAGGGCACCGGTTTCGACGTTGAACACGACGACGAGATCTACAAGCTGGAGCGCGACGACCTTTACCTGGTCGGCACCTCCGAGGTGGCGTTGGCCGGTTACCACGCCAACGAGATCATGGACCTAACTGATGGCCCGATCCGCTATGCCGGGTGGTCCTCCTGCTACCGCCGTGAGGCTGGCTCCGCGGGTAAGGATACTCGGGGCATTATTCGCGTGCATCAGTTCAACAAGCTCGAAATGTTCATCTACACCACGGTCGAAGAGGCCGCCGGAGAACACGAACGCTTGCTGGCTATGGAAGAAGAAATGCTTGGACGCATGGAACTTCCTTACCGGGTCATCGATACCGCCGCGGGTGACCTCGGCATGAGTGCCGCACGCAAGTTCGACTGCGAGGCTTGGGTGCCAACACAGGAAACCTTCCGCGAACTGACCTCGACCTCGAACTGCACGACCTTCCAGTCGCGTCGACTTAACATTCGTGAACGTGAAGTTGTTGACGGCAAGCCGGGCAAAACGCGCGCGGTAGCTACCTTGAACGGAACGCTTGCCACCACCCGCTGGATCGTTGCGATTCTGGAAAACCACCAGAACGCGGACGGCACGGTCAACGTGCCCAAGGCGCTGCAGCCTTATCTTGGTGGACTCAAAATCATGAAGTAAAGCGAACGTCGACCGGCCCCACAAGGGCCGGTCGATTTTCTTTTAACCAGCCGTTCACCTGCCGTTGTGCTGTGGCTCATCGTAATATTTACGTAGCAGTGGTTCACTGGAACTATGACAATTTTGACTAAGACCGGCAACGACGACCGGCTAGATGACGAAAAGTTGATGATTTGCCTAGATGTTGACGGGACGATCGTCAATCATCAGGGACTGATGAGTGCACGTGTGCGTGAAGTTGCCCGCGCGGTAGTGAAGGCCGGGCATGAGGTAGTGATTTCTACTGGCCGCTCGCTCGGTGCGGCTGTGCCGCTGATGACCGAACTAGGTATCGACCACGGTTATGTGGTGGCAAGTAACGGTGGCGTGCTGGCCCGAATGCGCGGCGAAGATATTGAGATTTTGCATCGTGAAGTTTTTGATCCCTCGTTGGCCCTAGCTGCCTTGATGCGTCAGCTTCCTAATGCTAAATATGCAGTGGAAAATGAACGCGGCGAGTTCCTCTCCAGTGATGTATTCACCGATGCGAGCTTTGGTGCCACCTCCAAGGTTGTCGAATTTGACGAGTTACTGCGTAGCAAGGCGGTGCGTGTGGTGGTCTTCTCCACCGATGCCACCGCCGAAGACTTTGGTCAAGCAGTGCATGGGCTGGGGCTTTCTGGGGTGACCTACTCAGTGGGTTGGACCGCATGGTTGGATATTGCTGCCGAAGGTATTACCAAGGCCAGCGGACTGGAGCGTTTGCGCACCGAATTAGAGTTCGAATCGGCGCAGACCCTTGCCGTGGGTGATGGACGAAACGATATTGAGATGTTGCAGTGGGCCGGGCGTGGTGTCGCCATGGGCCAAGCTCCCGAAGAGGTCAAGGTTGTTGCTGATGAGGTGACTGCTTCGGTGGATGAGGACGGTCTGGCGATCGTCCTAGAAGGACTCTTGCAGGGCTAACTAGGGCCCTGGGCTATTTGAATCTTGCTGGGTATGCAGTCTGCGCTTCACGCCGCGTATCCATTGTGAATCACAGATCAACTGCGGAAATGGTTGATGTGCGTATCCCGTTGCCGGTGGTGCGGTGGAGCGATAGGTCATCGACGAGCCGGGGTTCACACGCATAGTGTGAGGTCCTTTGAGCGCCACGATTTCAATCCAACCCGGACTTTCCTTGGCCTTATTGCACGATGAACATCGACCATCTGCATTGTCTACATCTGTGGGTCCGCCCAAATGATGCTGCAATACGTGGTCAATTTCTGTGATCTTGCCATCGCAAAATGGGGTACGGCAATGCCGGTCGCGAATTTTTACGAAGCGGCGAAGCTTTTCCGGGAAGATGCGAGCCTTGGAGTCCATGGCGACTAATTCTTTATCGCCGGGTGCCGTATAGAGCCGAATCAGATCGGGTAGCGTCTCCAGCCGATCCAAGTGTTCGTCGGCCTGACCAGCTTCCATTTGGGCGAAACTTAGCTCGTTTGCGATAGGGGTTCCGGCTATGAGCTCCCGCGCGTACTGCGGCGGAACGTATCCATAACCTTCCATATAAGCTGGTTCCCGGTCGCCGAGGAATAGCGTTTTGTCGGTCATGATCAGGCCAACATGCAACTGTATCGGTAGTTTTTCCGGACGACCTGCGAGTAGGTAAGTGCATAGAAGGTCCGCTTTGATCTGGTCCCTAGTGCGGGGATCTCCCAGTTGCTTCAAGCGGTAAGATTCCTGCTGCAGGTGCATCTGTAACGCTGTGCCGGAGACAACGGGCAGGCTACCGTTGATGAGAACGCAGTCTTTGCCCCTCTTGAGGTGAACGTAGCGCTTGGAATCTTGCTGTTTCATTTGTAGACATTGCTCATCGGAGGCGAAGTCTAAGGTGAAACGCTTTACGGTTTCGCCAATCTGCTTTGGCCCCTGAGATTCGAACATCTCCGGGTTGTCCCGGAAAATAGCATCGAATTCGGCGCGACGTTCGGCTTTGACTTTTTGCAGTGGCGTGAGGATCGACAGCATTTGCTGCTCGGTGAATTCACCTTGTGCAAAGTGCTGCTGGAGGCAGGGGGTGTCCTCTGCCAAGATTCGACAGTTGACCAAATAGTTTCGAAATCCGTTGGGTGCCTGATGCCGGGCTAAAGCCACGGCGCTTGCTGCGCCGCGGGTGAGGTCGTTGCAAGAGGTTCCAAGGTACTCATTCTCGCGTACGATTTCTTTTTCGGCCTGATAGCTTTCCGCTGCTTGTTTGCTGCGAAGGCGAGAGATTTCCTTTTCGTAGTCCGCAATTTTCTGGAAATGTTTTGCAGCCGCACGCTGCGCTTGGCTTTGAACTGGCGCGCGCCGTGTTGAAGCTACCAGGTCATCTGCGACCGGGTAGAACTCTGCTTGGGGCGGGCGATGCCTTGGCGCCATTGCTTCGGACATACCTCTATTATACGCCCCGCATTCGAAAATGTCTTCGAATATTTGAGTCTTTAAAGCTGCTCGGCTAACTCCAGCAGTCGTGCGATTCCGCCGCGGGCGTCGAACTCATCGTGATATCCGGAACGCACGATGGCGGCCGAGACCGCTTGCGGAGTGACCTCCAGAACCTGCGCAATGGCCTTCTGCTGGCCGCGCACCCCGGGAGTCAGCAGATCCACCACGGCCCATTCGGCGGCGCTGCGTGTGCGCACGGACTGGCCGAGCAGGCGCAGCAAGCCTTCGAGCTCAAGATCGAGGTCTGGATCTCCGCAGGACACGGAGATGGGTACGCGTTCTCCGCGGTGTGTGGCCGCGTCTAAGGCGCCGAGGGCACGACGCTGCGCCTTCCCCTCGACCAGGTCTGCCTGCGCCGGCACAGGTTCGTAGAGGGTTCCTACGCCGAGCCCGATGTGGCAGAAGTTGAGCCTGGCGCAGCGCATGATCGCATCGATGGCGCCGTGGGCATCGTGCGGGACTCCGAGCAGCAACTGACCGCTCAGTGCCATGAAAGGCGCGTGGGTGTGCACCTGATCCAGCTGGTCCCACAAAAGTTCGGTGGCCGCCTGCACGTCGGTGACGGAGCGCGGCTTCGGGCTGAGCGCGAGGACAAACATGGTTTAAGTATTGCCCGAGGTGCTCGTTTTGTCTTGCAATCGCCCAACATGCCGTGTTCTCTTTCGCCGGCAGGGTTTCGGGCATATATTGAGAACTGTCTGCTGAAAGGTAAGTGCATGGAAACCGCACGGAAGGTCCTGGCCGAACTCGATACCGAACTTGAATGGATTCACGAAACGTATCGACAGCTGCATCGGCATCCGGAACTCAGTCTGCAAGAAACCAGGACCGGCGCGCTGGTGGCCGGCAAGCTGGAAGAATTTGGCTACCAGGTGCAGCGCATAGGAGGCACCGGGGTGGTTGGCGTGCTGGGCAATGGTCCCGGGCGCACCGTGCTGGCCCGCGCGGACATGGACGGACTGCCGGTAACTGAGGCCACCGGGCTGGACTACAGCTCGCAAAATGATGCGGTGATGCACGCCTGCGGGCATGACGTGCACGTGGCTGCGCTGCTCGGCGCGGCAAAACTGATGGCCGATCACCGCGCCGAATGGTCCGGAACATATATAGCGCTCTTCCAGCCGGCCGAGGAAACCGCGCAGGGCTCGGCGGCGATGATTGCCGACTCACTGGCCCAGAAGATCCCCGCACCCGACGTCGCTTTTGCGCAGCATGTGATGCAGCTGCCGGCCGGGGAGCTGCAAACGGTCACCGGCCCGGTGCTTTCGGCCGGAGACTCGATCCGCATTACCGTGCATGGCGCCGGCTCCCATGGGTCGACGCCGCAGTTGTCGGTGGACCCGGTGGTGCTGGCCGCCTCGATCGTGATGCGCTTGCAGGCGGTGGTCTCCCGCGAGGTGGCTCCGGGTCAGTTTGCGGTGCTGACCATTGGTTCGCTGCAGGCGGGCACGAAGTCCAATATCATCGCCGACCGGGCCACGCTGCTGCTGAACTTGCGCACCTATGACAACGCGGTGCGCGACACGCTGATCAACGCGGTCCAAAGGATCGTGCGCGGAGAATGCGCGGCCGCCGGGTCGCCGAAGGAACCCGAGTTCGAATACTACGACCAGTTCCCGCTGACCACCAACGATCCCGCGGTGACCGCACAGGTCAGCGAGGCGTTTAAAAACTACTTCGGGCAGGTGGGCACCGCCAGCCGGCAAAGCGCGTCGGAGGATTTCAGCAGAATCCCGGATGCCTTCGGGATTCCGTATACCTTCTGGCTGCTGGGCGGAGGGACCACGGTGGGAAACCACTCGCCGCTGTTCGCCCCGGTACTTGAACCGACCCTGTCCCGCGGCGTGCAGGCGATGGTGCTCGCCGCGCTGAGCGAACTGGAGCAATCGTGAGCAACGCCCAAACTTCTGCCGTCTGGAAGCCGAACGACAAGTGGCTGATCGGCATCGTGCTGGCGGTGATCAACTTCTGGCTCTTCGCCCAGACGCTGCTCAACGTGATCCCGGGCATCCAGGGGGAGCTGGGCATCGAGCGCACCATCGGCAACCTGGCGGTGTCGATCACCTCGCTGTTCTCCGG
>DNHA01000108.1:0-1186 GCA_003486025.1 Micrococcaceae bacterium
TTCTTCGACTTCGATGCCGAGCTTCCCTGCCTCGGCTGCCAATGGCTGGACATATTGGTCATTGAATTTTTGTCTGCGCTTCTGCCGTAAGCGTTCCGGCGCACCTTGCGCTACGAACATTCCGATTCCCCGCTTCTTGTACAACAGCCCTTCTTCAACGAGCTTATTAATTCCTTTAGCCGCAGTTGCCGGGTTGATCCGGTAGAAGGCGGCGAATTCGTTTGTCGATGGCACTTGGGCCTCTTCGGCAAGTACGCCCGAGAAAATATCATTTTCAATCAGCTCGGCGATTTGCATGAAAATCGGTTTCGAATCATCGATCACGCCATGCACTTCCCCTCGTTATTGGAACCAAACCACCAACAGAGTTCGTTGGTTCATTACTTATGTAACTAACCATAGAACCATAGTGGCTTTTTCGCAAGCATTAACATCTGAAGAAACTTCACGAAATACGAATTGAGAGTCCGAATGATCAGCTGAATATCCTCGCTGACAAGCACGGAACGGTAATTGGGTGAGCTCGGAATCAGCTGAATAAAGCTGGCTCCCCACCCACGCAATGAATCCGCACAGGCTGATGAAGAAACATGAAAATGTAGGTACCGGCATCTCGATCACAAGCTAGGAGGCGTCACGATGTCCCGCAATCCTTTTCAGCCCGACTCATTTGACGGGCGAAGTCGCGAATCGCAGAAACTCATGATGATGATCTCGTCGCTGACCCTCGTGGCAGCGGCTCTAGCCGGCTCCCCCGGTGGCTCCACGGCAACTGCGTCCCAACCTCACCTCACCAATCGCATCCAGAGCGCGAACCCTATCGCGCTAACTTCCGCTTCAGGCGCCGGGGCACATGCGATGGGCAGCAACGCGCAGCTCGCACTGCCCACGGCCGAAGCAGCACAGAAAATTCGAGACGAGAACTCCGAGCCAGCCGATCCCAGCTGAGCAAGCCCACGAAAATTGAACTACACCTAGACGCAGAAATCCGGACGTTGCCAAGGGCAGCGTCCGGATTTAAATGTACTGAAAAGTGTTGCTAGTTTGAGCCCAGCGCCTTGGTGACCTCGGTGACAATCACCGGAAGCAACTGTGCGAAGGCCTGCGCGCGATGCGAGATCGCGTTCTTTTCCTCGGCACTGTACTGCGCCAGTGAACGATTCGATTCTGCCGGCTGGAAGACCGG
>DNHA01000108.1:1249-4337 GCA_003486025.1 Micrococcaceae bacterium
CCCAGCTGCACATGTTCGGTGCCCTGCGGAGTCGCAAGTGCTGCGGCGCAGACGAATGCACCGGTGCGGTGCTCGGAGGCGATATCCCCCAGCTGCGCAAGCAACAAGTCAATATTCGCTTCGTCGTTTCCGTGCACACCAGACCAGCGAGCGGAGAAGATCCCAGGCGCCCCGCCCAGAACATCGATGCTCAGACCCGAATCGTCGGCGAGCGCAATCAGCCCGGTCGCCGCACTGATTTCCCGCGCCTTCTTTAACGCGTTGCCTTCGAAAGTCACCTGATCCTCTACCGGATCCGGTGCCCCAGCGGTAGCTGCGTCGATCACCTGGGTGTCGACGTCCAGACCAGGCACCTGGCCGCGCAGCAACTCACGCAGTTCGAGTAGTTTGCCTTGATTACGTGAGGCTAGGACAAGAACCGGCTGGCTCATTTGGAATTCTTCAGGGTTTCGGTCTGGATCTGCGCCAATTCGGTGGTGCCGATCAAGGCGAGATCAAGCAAGGCATCAAGTTCGTCGCGCTTGAAGGGTGCACCCTCGGCGGTGCCCTGAACCTCGACGAAGTCGCCGCTACCGGTCACCACGACGTTCATGTCGGTTTCCGCGCGAACGTCTTCCTCGTAGGGCAGATCCAGCATCGGGGTGCCATCGATGATGCCCACCGAGATCGCTGCGACCGAGTCGGTCAGCACCTTCGCATTGGCCTTCAGGATCTTTTCGCCCCGGGCCCATTCGATGGCTTCGGCCAACGCCACATAGGCGCCGGTGATCGCTGCGGTACGGGTTCCGCCGTCTGCCTGCAAGACATCGCAGTCCAGCACGATGGTGTTTTCGCCCAGCTGCTTGGTATCAACTACCGCACGCAGGGAACGGCCGATCAGCCGGGAGATCTCGTGGGTGCGCCCCGAAACCTTGCCCTTGACTGCTTCACGGGAGTTGCGGGTGTTCGTCGCGCGTGGCAGCATCGCGTATTCGGCGGTGACCCAGCCGGTACCTTCGCCCTTGAGCCAGCGCGGCACGCCCTGGGTGAAGGAAGCGGTGCATAGTACTCGGGTGTTTCCGAATTCGATCAGGGCCGAACCTTCGGCTTGGGTGGACCATCCGCGGGTGATGGTGATGTCACGAAGTTGCGCGGCGCTGCGGCCGTCGGCACGTAAAGTCATGCTTCCATCGTAGCGAAAACGCAGCGTCCTTTTCGCCAGTGACGACACCTAATGCCAAGGGTGTTCAGGGCAGCAAGAGCCCCGCGGCGTAAGGTCGCTGGTGAAATCTACGTCGTACTGTTGTGCACCTTGGCCGGTGCGGGCCGCGCAGGCGGTACAAACCGATCGAAGAGCCACGAGAAGGCAAAGGTATAAAACAAGAAGAACACCAACAGCCCGGCTTCCAAGATCAAAGCGGCTAGCATCGTGACGGACAGGATCCAGGCCAGAATCGGTACCAGAATGAGCACTAGTCCCGCTTCGAAACCCACCGCGTGCACCACCCGGCGGACGACCGTTCGCGATGGATCCGCTTGGCGTTTTTCCCAAGCTTCGAACGCAGAAGTCCAAGCGTAATTCCAGATCAAGGCCACGGCCGAGGACGTGATCGCGACAATCCCGGAGTGCCCTCCACCAAATCCCATCAGGATCAAGGCTACCGAGGTGAGCGCAATAGCAAAAAGCTCGTAAGAAAAAACGTAGACGATACGCCGTAGAACCGGGGACACGAGGTGCTCCTTATGAATAGTCCATAGGAAGTCCTCACGGGTTCGCGTCCATGGTGCAGAAATTTTATCGTTCCGCAGGTCAACTGCGGAATCATTTCCAAGCTAGCACGCGGTAAATCGGCGCGCTAGGGTTCGATGAGCAAACTCACCAGTTCAGAGTCCGCGTGTGCCATTGCATTGGCGGATTGCGCCGGCTGTCGGCCAACCAAGTTATGGAATCATCAAGAGCTGCAAATCGGTCTTTGACCGAGTACACAGAAACGCTGTCCGAGTTGATGTCCATTGGCAGGCCCAGTAAGCGTTTTTGCAAAGACCGTTCGTCCTACCGGCGCTCGTGAGGATCTGAAGTCCTCGAGTTCATAGGCTTTCGCTCACCCGCGATTGGCCGTATTGCCGTTGGGACGAGTGACACGTAAACGTTTGTGCTGATACATCAAGGCATCAGCCTCGTGGATGCACTGATCAATGCTGGTCCGTCCAGGCTGAGCTGCACAATAACCTGTAGCTACAGAAATCCCTGCAGCATCCAAAGCCTCTGCGAATTCTGAGAAATAGGTTTCTGCCTGAGATGGTGTCACACCGTTGGCCAAAATCATGAACTCATCACCTCCATATCGGGCGATTCGGCAGGATTCGCTACTTTTACTTCTCAGGATCTCCGCAGTACGTTGCAACAAGACATCTCCAACGGCATGTCCCTGAGTGTCATTGACTTCCTTGAGCCCATTGAGATCTATCACCGCCACGGAAACGGCATCTCCAAAGGCATCAAGGCGTTCTTGAGCATCGCCGGTGATCGTATCCCAGCCACGTCGGTTGAGCAGTCCAGTCAACGCATCCGTTTGCGCTAAAGCGTCCGAAAGTTCGCTTTTCCGCCGCTCCCTATCAGCCACTCTCGCAAGTTTCAGCTGAGCAGACAACAGGGAACTGATTAAAGCGATCAGTTCTTCGTCTATTTTTTCCTTCTCAGTGAGCGGCTCGGTGCGCACCCCGCAGAGGACACCGAACATTTCACCTCGGTCATCACTGATGGTGTAACCGGCATAAGCACCCACCAAGGCCGAAGCTCGCAACTGCGAATAGTCCGGATCGAGACGCGAATTTTCGACAACATGGGCGGCGCCGTTGGCCATTCGACTGCAAAACGATTCTTCCCACTCGACACGCTGACCAGTTGAGAGCACCTGATCCTGCTCAACGTGCAGGTGGACCTGTTCACCATCGATCACGCGGGATACTGACCAGTCTGTCAGCGGGGTGTGCATTTTGAGGTAAGCGATAGCCTTCTCAGAAGATTCAGTGAATATCTGAGCACCATTAAATGCCTGCATATCTTCCATGATGCGCATCATCACACCCTAACCTCCATACATCTCTA
>DNHA01000149.1:0-155 GCA_003486025.1 Micrococcaceae bacterium
CTGATCGTCTCTGCGCTCGTGGCCGTCTTGACCCTGGTGTTCCTCGCCATGGGCATCACCGGTTATTTCGATTCACGGAATAACTTGGAATCCAACATTCAGCTTAAATACAATCCCACCCAGCTGGAGTTGGGGCCGTGGAATGGTTCATGGGC
>DNHA01000149.1:221-11555 GCA_003486025.1 Micrococcaceae bacterium
CACGAGCGCGACAAACGTAACGAGTAGTCTCCCAAAACTAGCGAGTATGTAATACTGATCCCCGGATCTAATTTGCGCACCAAATGAAGCGCCTACACAAAAGGGGAAAACACGATGATGGGTATGAATGGTGCACCGGTTGGTGATCCGTTTCAGCCTCACCTGCAATGGGGACTGAAAGCTTCCTTCGTAGGATATATTTCATCGCTGCCCGACGGGCGAATCGAAGCTTCCAATGGTGTCTGGCAAGTTGGAAATAACCTGGCATTTCCGGTTTCCGACCAAAAGGAAACCCCCGAAGGCGAACTTCATTTTAAGGGCAACGTCTCGTTTGAAGGACACGGCGGGATGATGAAACTGGATCTGATTGAACCGCACATTGAGGAGCATGGTGACAAGATCCTGCTCAGCGTTGCAGATCAGTCCGGTACCCGCGCACCGTTGGCGGAACTGACCGAAACCACGGTGTCAAACGCCTTTGGCTTGGTTAAAACCCGCTTTGAAGCACGGCTCACCGACCAAGGCTCGGCTCTGTTTAACGGACAGTACAAAGCTGGCCAAGAGATGGAGCCAGTTGAGATTGTCCTTCGCAGCTAATGGCTAGACACAGATTACGGGACCGCAACTATACCTGGTTGCGGTCCCGTAATTTTTGACCCTCGCTAGCCTTTGATTAGCTGCGGCTGTGCCAGTGACTTGAGCCCATCCAGGCCGAATTCCAGCCCATAACCTGATTGTTTGGCCCCACCAAAAGGTATCCGCGGATCGATAGTTCCGTGCGAATTAATCCACACGGTTCCAGCTTGGATACGCGCAGCTACCGTGAGAGCCTTTTGCCGGTCCGAGCTCCACACCGACGCCCCCAACCCGGTCTCCAACGCATTGGCATGCCTAATAGCCTCTTCGGCATCCTTCACCTTGATGATCGGCAAGGCCGGACCAAACTGTTCCTCGGTGACCAATCGGTTCTGCGGATCTATATCCGCGACCAACGTCGTGGGGTAGAAATACCCTGGAGCTTGCAGATCCGGATTCCCGCCAAGCAGCACCGTCGCACCGGATTCGACCGCATCCTGTACTAGGTCCGCGACAATGTCGAACTGCGCTTTGTTCTGCAGTGGGCCGAGCACGTTATTTTCATCCAGTCCCACGCCCATAGGCATTTTAGTAGCCACGTTAGTGAGCGCTTCGCAGACCTGATCGTAGATTGCCTCGGGAACGTAGAGTCGTTTGAGCGCCGCGCAGGTCTGTCCGGTATTTATGAAAGCGCCCCAAAACAGGTCTTCGGCTATTGCCTGTGGATCTGCATCCTCCAGCACGATTCCTGCGTCATTTCCGCCTAGTTCCAGGGTCAGCCGTTTGACCGTATCCGCCGAGGAACGAATGATGGCTTTACCCGTTGGGGTGGAACCGGTGAACATGATCTTGCTAATGAGCCGGTGCGCGGAGAGCTTCTCACCCACCTCGCGTCCGCCGGCAACAATATGCAGCACGCCGGCTGGCAATACTTCATTGAGGATATGGCCCAAGGCAAGCACCGACAGCGGAGTGTATTCGCTGGGCTTCATCACCACGGTATTTCCCATACGCAACGATGGGGCCAGCTGCCAGATGGAGATCATCATTGGCCAGTTCCACGGACCAATGGCGCCTACTACGCCGAGGGCTCGGTAGTGTTTGGTTGCGTAGGTTTCCCCATCATCGACTACTACTTCTGGTTCGATATCGTAGGCGGTTGCCGCACGTAGCCAGGCTGCCGCTCCCCCGACCTCAAATCGGGCGTTCGGTCCGTTGAGAGGTTTCCCTTGCTCGCGCGACAACAGCTGCGCGAGCGCTTCAGCATTGGCCTCGATATTATCGGCTGCCGCGTTAAGCAAGCGTTTACGTTCGTCGTGGCCCAGCGCATCCCAAGCAGGTTGGGCCTTGTGCGCAGCGTCAACCGCTGCTTCAAGATCTGCGACACTGCTTTGGGCTGCACGTCCGACCAGTTCGCCGGTGGCCGGGTCCAGAATTTCGGTGCCACCTGTTGCTGGCTGAATAGCCGCCAATAATTCTTCTGCGTTTGAGTACGACATATGAGAGCTCCTTTAGTGCTGAGAAGTTGAAACGACGGGAATAATATCCTGATCCGGTTCTTCAGTGGGTCTGCGCGAACGCATGAACCACGCCAGTACCCAGCCAATGAGTCCGGGCAGAATCACGATGGCTTGAAGGATGTAACCGAGCATGCCCGGTTCTTCCATTCCAAGCAAGACTTCAAAGTTGATGACAATCTGAGCAAAGACGTAGATCAGGGCGATGCCGGATAAGAGTGGGGCAACTACCCGAGTGAATACCGAGTCCTGGGTCCGGTGGCGGATGAAGTAGCCGATCACCGCGAAGGAAGTCAGTGCCATCAGCAGCACCAGCCCGTAGGCGGCAGAGTTCGTCATCCAGGTGAACATGGTAAATACGATGTACATCGGATCTTTACCCGTAGAAATCACTGCGAAGACCAAGATTACTACTAAGGCCAGCAGCGATTGCGCCAGGGAACCGGCTACCGGTGCATGCGTGGTCCGTGAGGTGCGGGCAAGGAATTTTGGAAGTGCTCCACCTCGTCCCATGGAGTAGAAGTACCGAGCTATGACGTTGTGGAATGCCAGCAGCGCGGCAAACAAGCTCGTGATAAACAGGACGTTAGCCAGATCCACAAACCACGCCGGCGTGTGCGCACTGAAGAAAACGAACAACAAATCCGGCCCAAATTCCGCGGTGGATCCCATGACGTTCGAAGCCCCCTCGCCTACCGCCACGGCAAAGGCCGAGAATGCGTAGAAGCAGGCGATGATGATGATCGCGATCATCGTCGCCCGGCGGGCGGTCCGTTTGGGATCTTTGACTTCTTCGTTATAGATAGTTCCTGATTCAAATCCCATGAAAGCGGCAATGGTAAACGCCATCACCGCGCCCATTCCGGGGGCCACTGCGTCACCAAGGTTAAACGCGGCTTCGGGCTGCGCAGCCTCAGGTGCCAAGCTGAAAGCCATGATGTTGTAGATGATGACGACCAGAAATTCGGCCGCCACCACGATGCCCAGAATCTTGACGGAAAAGTCGACGCGGTTCATGCCGAGGAATCCGACCACGACCCAGGCCACCAGCGCCATAACCCACCACGGGATCGAGGTGCCCATCAACCCATTGCTGAAGGAGGACGCGGCAAACCCGAACATGCCATAAATGCCAATCTGCATCAGGTTGTAGCTGACCAGTGCGACCATGGCGGCACCGACGCCCAGTGCCTTGCCCAAGCCTTCGGCGACATACGCGTAAAAGGCTCCGGCATTTGGGATATGCCGGCTCATCGCAGTGTATCCAACGCTGAATACGAGTAAAACAGCTCCAATGAGCAAGAAAGACAAAGGTACGGAGTCCATCCCAGTAACCGCATAGTTCGTTGTCACCCCGCCCGCTACCGCGGTGAGCGGCGCACTGGCGGCAATGATCATGACGACTAATGCGGGTACCGTCAATGTGCGTTGTTCCAGTCCCATGTGATCCCCCAATAAGAAAGTATTGTGTTTTCAGGATCTCGTAGCCGTCACATTTTTCCTTGGCCTTGCGTGCACGCCGATTGCCTTCGAGTGCAGATCTTGCCTACGTTGCATACTTGGTCTGGCGATATCTTCCGGGGGTCATGCCGAATTCCCGGGAAAACATCCGGCTAAACCCTGCAGCGTCAGCAATTCCCACCCGGGTGCCGATATTTTGCACGGAAAGTTCCTTGAGCATTGGGTCGCTCAGCAGCGCAGAAGCCTCGGATAGCCGGCGGCGGCGGATCAGCGCCGCAACGCTCAGTGGTTCACCGGCAAATAAGGCATGCAAGCTGCGCACCGAAATAAAATGTGCAGCTGCGATGCGCGCTGGGCTCAGTTCCATTTCGGACAGGTGCGCATCGATGTACCTGGTGATGCGTTCGCGCTGGTTATTCTTGGTATCCGCATGGTTTTCGAGTCCCAGCGCACCGCCTAGCGCCGTGGCCAGTAAATCCACGGTGTTGCGGGCCAGTGCAGATCCGCCAAATTCGTCCCACTGCGAGAGGTTCTCTCCTAGATGGCTCAGCAGCGGGGTGACGGTTCCGGAAAGTGGATGAGCGCTTTTGAGGGCAACTGCTGTCAGCTGCCCGACCTGTTGCTGGGAGAGACGGAATTGCTCGTGCGGTATCCGGGTGACCATAACCGAGGCTGGTTTTTCAAAGGCCAAGGTGTATGGACGCTGGGTGTCGTAAATAGCCAGATCCCCGGGCGACATCAGGGTTTCCCGGCCGTCTTGGATCAGCAATCCATGGCCTTGGATCTGATAGGAAACTTTGTAGAAAGCGCCGTCTCCAGTAGTAGTGAGCGCTTCTGTGCGTTGTACCGCGTGTGCCTTGGCTTGGATGCGCATCAGCCCGATGTCGCCTAGCGTATTGGTGCCAAGAGCGGCAGTAAAATGCCCGGCGGTGACCTGTTCACTGCGCAGTTTAACGAATGCGTCAGAGATGAGCCGCGACCATGCGGTGAATGAGTCCACGTGCTGAAGTTGATACATGCGATCCCTCTCTTCCCAGTACCATTATGTGCCGAGCATCACGATTGAGGGTACGCCTAGCGGAGGAAAATGTCACTATTTTCTGCACGCGGAGAATTTCCGCTTAGTGCTCCGTCGCGATGTACTGCAGCGCCTCAAGCCGATATTTCAACTGGCCTTCAAGGGAGGAGGGGGTATTGATCGCATTATCGAGCACGCTTCCGGCCTGTGCTCCCATCAAGAAGTTAATCAACGAGTCGCGCGCAGCATTCGCCTTCGAGTGACCGGTGCCGAGCAGCTGTTCCAGCCATGAATCAAGCAGGGTGCGCCAGCGGTCCATGGTGCCGGCGTTGACCGCCGCCAGGTGCGGGTCCCCCAAGGCCAGGTGCCAGAAGTGGACGGCCACGCGAGCCTCATCGCGCCGCAGTTCATCTAGTGGGAGCACTTCACGAGCGAAAGCGGCGATCGCTTCCAAAGCATTCAACCCTGAGGTAGTGCGCGCAATCCGATTGTCCGTTGACTCGGCGACATAGTTGAAGGTCGCGGCCAGCAAGGAGTCCCGCGTCGGGAAGTACGGCTTCAAGGCGCCATTGGAATACCCGGCGGCAGCTGCCAGGTCCCGAAGATTGAGTTTCTCAATCCCTTCGCGCGCAATAAATCGCCAGGTGACCTCTACGATCTCGCGGCGCCGCTGGTCATGGTCAACAATTTTTGGCATGAGACCAGCCTAGCCAACATTATTTTTGCCGCAGTGATGGGTTGCGTCACATTCCAGTCACGCGTATTCTCTACAAACAGAGAATAATAAATGCTGCAGATCACACTCAAATGCCGAAGGAGTTCGTCGTGCCCACTACCACAGCCACCGATTACACCCTGCTTAGCGAAACCGAAATTGCTGCCGCAAAACAGCTTCTGATCGACAACCAACTATTCACCGAACACACCCGCATCGCGTATTTGGGTCTAGAAGATCCAAGTCACCAACGTGCAGGTCGGCATGTTCGAGTCATGCTTCTGGACAAGATCACCAATTCTCCGAAGGATATCGAGCTGAACCTCAGCGAAAATTCGGTGACTTCGGTTGTTGATTTGGACCCAGCGTTGGTAGGCCAAATGCCGGTGTTGCTTGAAGAGTTCGAAATGGTGGAATCAATTCTTGCTGTCGATCCCCAGTGGATAGCCGCCCTGGAAAAGCGTGGCCTCACATCGGATCAAGTACGTGTGGCCCCGTTGTCGGCAGGCGTTTATGCCGAGGAATACCCGGAAGAAGCTGGCCGCCGCATCCTACGAGGCCTTGCGTTCCGCCAAGATTTCGCAGAAGATTCGGCCTGGGCGCACCCGGTGGACGGGCTAGTCGTCTACATTGACACCATCGCTGGAACCGTCGATCAACTCTTGGATCTAGAGATCGTCCCGGTGCCCGAGACCCACGGAAACTACACCGACCCCGAATTGACCGGGCCGCTTCGCACCACGCAGAAACCTATCGAGATCATTCAGCCCGAAGGAGCCAGCTTCACGGTCAGCTCGGGGAACCATGTTTCATGGGAAAAATGGTCACTTGATATCGGCTTCGACATGCGCGAAGGATTAGTGCTCTACAACATCGCTTTTAATGACAAAGGCAGCGATCGCCGGATCTTGGACCGGGCCTCCATCGCGGAGATGGTAGTTCCCTACGGCGACCCGTCACCGGTGCGCAGCTGGCAGAACTACTTCGATACCGGCGAGTACTTGATTGGCCGGTTGGCCAACTCGCTAGAACTTGGTTGCGATTGCCTGGGAGAAATCCACTACATCTCACCGGTCGTCACCGATGCAGACGGAAACGCCCAGACAATCACTAACGGAATCTGCATGCATGAGGAAGACGCCTCGATTTTATCCAAGCACGCCGATGATTGGTCCGGGGTGAAGTACACCCGTCGCAACCGCCGACTGGTCATCAGTTTCTTCACCACCGTGGGCAACTATGACTATGGTTTTTACTGGTACCTCTACCTCGATGGCACCATCGAATTCGAGGCAAAAGCCACCGGTATCGTGTTCACCTCCGCAATGCGAGACGAGCGTTTCGCTTCAGAAATGGCACCAGGATTGGGCGCGCCCTTCCATCAGCACATCTTCGGCGCTCGTTTGGACTTCGCACTGGATGGCGGGCCAAGTCAGGTCATCGAAGAGGAAGCAGTACGACTACCAATCAGCAAAGAGAACCCACGCGGTAACGCATTTAGCCGTTCGCACACGGTGCTTGGCACAGAGAAGCAGGCAGTTCGCGACGCGAATATGCCTGCGGGACGTACCTGGGTGGTCACCAACCCTGAATCAAAGAACTATTTGGGTAAATCGGTAGGTTACAAGCTTTTGCCGCAGGGACTTCCAACGTTGCTCGCCGCTGAAGGATCTTCGATACATCAACGAGCAGAATTCGCGTCCAAAGCATTATGGGTGACCACGCGCAATCCGGCACACCGCTACCCAACCGGGGACTTCGTCAATCAAAATCCAGGTGTGGACGGTATCGGTTCGTGGATTGAAGACGATAAGAATATTGATGGCCAAGAGATTAGCTTGTGGCACACCTTCGCGTTGACACATTTCCCGCGTACCGAAGACTGGCCCATCATGCCGGTAGACACTGTCGGCTTCAAGATCCGCCCGGAAGGATTCTTTGACCGCTCACCCGCATTGGATGTTCCGGAACCAGCCAAGCACGGTTGCTGCTCCACCGAGGCGGAGTCTTCCGGTGGATGCTGCACCGCTCAGGGATAAATCCCTACGTGTCAGCACTAAGCTTCTGCTGATCGCAACATGCTTGCTGGCCGCGGCGCACCTGGGGTTACTGGTGTGGGCACCACATGGGTTGGGCTGGAGTTTACTCATCCTGGTGATGACATTCGGGTGCCTCAAATGCGCACGCGGAGTTCTCCAAGGCGAGTCTGTACAGGCATTAATGCTGATGAGTGCGCTGATGGCATTGATGCACATCATCATGGTCCTAGGTCTTCCCGGAGCAGTGGCTCATCACGCGGCTTCCTCAGCCTCTCACCACTCAGCGCAAGCGATCCCCATGCTTGCCGTTGGCGTGAGCGAGCTCGTGCTCACGTTCTTTGCGGCGGTCATCCTCAACCGCTCACGAATGCGATGCCCGGACCTACTTGATGCGAGATAGAAATTCAGTGTGGCCCAGATTGATTCTGGGCCACACGCGTTTAACCGTTCCAACAGGCACGTAGGCATCTCAAAATATCTCTTGACCTACCTCACAATCCGGGCTTAGATAAGTAATGAATGACGTTCACTACGAGGCAAGTACTTTCGAGAAGAGGGATATCCGTGGCCAGCCAATGGCTATCGAATCATGCCCCGGTACGCTTCACTGCCCTGCGCGGCGCTATCCAAGGACAAAGAACGACGCGAGTTCCCGCGTTCCTCGAGACCCAAATCCCCGTTGCCGCTTTGTGCCCGTTAGTCGTTCCGCTTGCGTTACCGGCCTGACTATTTCCCGCCCGTAACAAGCTGAGGACCTCTAATGAGCAAACCTAAAACTCTGACATTCGACCGGCATGAAGCCAACGCATCGCCCGCGCACATCAAGAGATCGCTAGAAAGCGCGAAGCACGGTTCCTACTGGCTGGATCATCCACAACGCCCCGAGGCGAGCGCAGCGTTAGAATCGAACATCGACGCAGAACTGCTCGTCATCGGCGGGGGTTACACCGGCCTGTGGACCGCGCTACAAGCCAAAGAGCGAGATCCGCATCGTGATGTTGTGCTTATCGAGTCCCACCGCATCGGCTGGGCAGCTTCGGGACGCAACGGTGGATTTTGTGAAGCCTCTTTGGTTCATGGGGAGGCCAACGGTGCCAACCACCTACCTAAAGAGAATGAACTCCTCGGTCAGCTTGGTGCCCAGAACCTCGATGAGTTCCAAGCAACCGTAGAACGCTATAACATGGACGTTGATTTCACACGTGCCGGTGTACTCGAGGTAGCCACCGAGCCGCATCAGGTTTCCTGGGTCGCTGAAGCCGCAGAATCGGACGGGGTTGATTTCCTCGATGCCGTGGCAGTGAAAGAGTTGATCAACTCCCCCGACTTTCTGGCCGGTTCGTTGGACCGGAAATCCACCGCGTTGGTTCACCCGGCAAAGCTTGTCTGGGAGCTAGCGAGGGTATGCCGTGAACTGGGAGTGCGGATCTATGAGCACACCCGAGCGACCGAACTAAAAGATACAGGTTCCCACGTCCAGGTCCTGACTGATACCGGGCAAATCACCGCGGAACGCGTCGCCTTAGCCACCAACGTTTTCCCTTCACTGCTCAAACGTCACCACGCAAGGGTGATCCCCGTGTACGACTATGCGCTGATGACCGAACCATTGACCGAGGAACAACAGCAAGCGTTAGGCTGGACCGAACCCGTAGGTCTGGCCGATCTAAACAATCGATTCCACTACGCCCGCCCCACCATTGATTCTCACGGCAAAACCCGGATCCTCTACGGTGGCTACGATGCTGTGTATCATTTTGGCGGCCGGATCCGTTCCAGCTACGACAGTAGCCCTGCGACCTTCGAGAAGTTAGCGGCCCACTTTTTCGGCTGCTTTCCGCAACTCAAAGAGGTGAAATTTTCTCATGCCTGGGGCGGTGCTATCGATACCTGCTCACGCTTCTTTTCCTTTTTTGATCTGACTCATGGAGGGAAAGTTGCGTACTGTGCTGGGTTTACCGGCCTTGGCGTTGGAGCCACGAGGTTTGGCGCTAAAGTCATGCTGGACCTGCTAACCGGAGCTAAGACAGAACTGACCGAGTTGGAAATGGTCCGTACGAAACCACTGCCATTCCCACCGGAACCCGCGGCCTACGCGGGGGTTCAATTAATGACCCATCAGCTGATCAGAGCAGACCATAACGAAGGTAAACGTCCGGTCTTTTTAAAGGTCATGGACAAGATTGGGATGGGATTTGATTCCTGATGACTGATTCGCGCAAACCCCAAGCATCACTTGTTGATGCCAATGCTTTCGAGTTGCACTCCTCTGCCGTCGAATCGCCACAACAGCTTGGTTCAGTGCAGACCAAGGCCGGGTTCTACGCAGTCGGTGAGCTGGGCGAAACAGAAGTGGGCATCTGGGAGATGTCTGCAGGGGCCATGAAGGACATCGAAACAGATGAGTTCTTTGTGGTGCTTAGCGGGGCCGGAACTGTAGAGATACTTCCGGTTGACGGCTTTCTCTCGCAACGTTTAGAGCTATTTCCCGGCGCACTAATCCGGTTGCATGCGGGAATGCCCACAGAATGGCGAGTCACCCAGAAAATTCGCAAAGTTTATCTCAGCCGATAATGGCGCTCACTAAATTTTAAGGAACGGTAGAACATGTCAGGCTTCAAATTTTCGCACGGACACCAGTTCATAAACGGCTCCTGGCAACGCGGAACCGGGGAGGTGCTCAGCAGAACCAATCCTGCCACCGGCGAACTACTCGAAGAGATCGATACCGCTAGCCTCGAAGAAGTGGACCAAGCGGTCCGCGCGGCAGCGGAAGCCTTTACGATCTGGTCTGCGCTCACCCCCGCTGAACGCTCTGATCATCTCTTAGCGTTGGCCCGTGAGCTGCAAAACCAAGCACAGGTATTGGCGGAGGTGGAAACCTCGCAGACCGGTAAGAGCATGCGGATGTCTACCGAATTTGATATACCCGGTTCGATAGATAACGCGAACTTTTTTGCCGGGGCTGCCCGCCACCTTCAAGGACTGGCGTCCGGTGATTATGCGGGTAATAGCACGTCCATGATTCGTCGGGAGCCACTAGGTGTGGTGGGCTCCATTGCTCCTTGGAATTACCCGCTGCAAATGGCCGCCTGGAAAATTCTGCCGGCCATCGCCGCTGGAAACACCATTGTGCTCAAGCCCAGCGAGCTGACCCCGGGGACCAGTCTGCTCTTCGCTCTCGCTGCTAAGACCGCTGGATTGCCAGATGGAGTAATCAACGTCGTGGTGGGAAGCGGCAGCAATGTAGGCCAGGCATTGGTCCGGCATCAGCTGGTGAAGATGACCTCATTTACCGGCTCCACACAGGTCGGTTTGAAGATCATGTCCATGGCCGCCGAAACTGGTAAGAGGGTGCACCTGGAACTTGGCGGCAAAGCGCCTTTTGTGGTGTTTGATGACGCAGATATTGAAGCAGCTGCCCATGGTGCCGTGGCCGGCTCAACAATCAATGCGGGACAGGACTGCACAGCAGCGACCCGGGCCTATGTTCATTCCTCGGTTTTTGAGAGGTTCACCGGACGCGTGGCTCAGTTGATGAGCCAGATGGTGGTCGGTGATCCGACCGACCGAAATACCGATATGGGCGCACTTATTAGCGAGGCCCATGTTCAGAAGGTTTCTTCAATGGTGGCACGCGCGGTGGATGCCGGTGCAACGGTACTATCCGGAGGCACAAAACTAGATGGTCCAGGTAATTTCTATCGGCCGACTTTGCTGGTCAATGCCAGGCAAGATTCAGAAATCGTACAGCAGGAGGTCTTCGGTCCGGTGCTGGTCGCATTACCTTTTGAAACCGATGATGAAGCTATCAAGCTTGCTAACGATACGCCGTACGGTTTAGCCGCCAGTGCGTGGACCAGAGACATCAACCGGGCTATGCGCGCGAGCGCGCAAATTCAGGCCGGCTGCGTATGGATCAACGAGCACATCATCATTGTCTCGGAAATGCCCCACGGTGGTTACAAGGCTTCCGGAATGGGCAAAGACATGAGCCAATACTCATTT
>DNHA01000033.1:0-240 GCA_003486025.1 Micrococcaceae bacterium
TCCGCCGAGACCGAGGCGCTGGTCCATGAATTGCGTGGCAATGCCGAAAAGTTCACCGATGCCACCGGAGCGAAGATCGCGGTCACCGGCCAGGTTGCGGCGCAGATTGATGTATCGGAAAAGGTCACCAGCGCGTTGCCACCGTATCTGGCCATCGTGGTGGGGCTTTCCCTGATCCTGCTGTTGCTGGTCTTCCGTTCGGTGGTTGTCCCGCTGCTAGCCACCGGCGGCTTCCTGCTT
>DNHA01000033.1:334-3821 GCA_003486025.1 Micrococcaceae bacterium
CTTCCTGCCGATCCTGCTCACCGGTATCCTCTTCGGCCTGGCCATGGACTACCAGGTGTTCTTGGTTTCGGCGATGCGCGAGCATTACGCCCACGGAGTCTCGGCTCGTGATGCGGTGCGTTCCGGGTTCTCCATGGCGGCCCCGGTGGTTACCGCGGCGGCACTGATCATGATTGCGGTCTTCGCCGGTTTCATCTTCTCGCACCTGTCGATGATCCGCCCGCTGGGCTTTGCGCTGGCAACTGGCGTGCTCTTTGACGCCTTCGTGGTGCGTATGACGCTGATCCCGGCAGTCATGCACCTGCTCGGCGACAAGGCTTGGTACCTGCCCAAGTGGCTGGATAGGATCCTTCCAGACGTTGACGTTGAAGGAGCTAAGCTAAACGCAATGCTTGAACGCCAAGCCGAAGAAAACGCCGCCCACAACACCACCAAGGAGACCGCCAGCGTATGAGCATCTCGATAAGCACGCCGCGATTGCTGCTTGCCTCCGCCAGTGCCGGACGGCAGAAGCTGCTGCGCGACGCCGGCCTGGCTTTCACCACGCAGGTCTCCCAGGTGGATGAAGATGCCGTGCTCAGTGCTGCCGAGGCGGAGCATGGGCCGCAAAGCCCCTCGGCCACGGCGCTGCTGCTGGCCAAAGCGAAGGCAGAAAATGTCGCTGCCGATACCCAGCCTGAGGGCACTTTAGTACTCGGTTGCGACTCGGTCTTCGAGCTTGATTCCGTGGCCTACGGCAAACCGCATACCGCCCAGGTCGCCCGCGAACGCTGGGCGCAACTGAGCGGCGCCACCGGGATCCTGCATTCGGGCCATTGGCTGATCGATACTGCCAACCCGGAATCTGCTACCGGTCAGATCTCATCGACCACGGTGCACTTCGCCACCGTAAGCGACGCGGAGATCGAAGCCTACGTGGCCAGCGGAGAACCATTGCCCTGCGCCGGTGCGTTTACCATTGACGGTTTGGCCTCGGCCTTCATTGAATCCATTGAAGGCAATTTCCAAAACGTGGTGGGTCTGGATATTTTTGTGCTTCGCAAATTGCTGGCCCAGTCATCCATCAGCATCACCGAGCTGTGGAAATAGCCTCGGCACATCGTGCTGAACGGACCTTGGCCCAGCATCCGGTGCGCCAAGCGCCGTTCATTTTCCGCTAGACCGAGAGAACCTAGATCATTGAGTGTCCAACGACGTTTCACCCTTCCCGCAGTGGCCACCGCCGCAGCATTAGTCCTATCCAGTTGCGCTTCGGATGCCGGTTCCAATTCAGGCTTCGAATCCACCACGGAAGACACGGTTTACTGTGTTGATCAAGACAACGTCGTAGTTGACGAAGAACAGTGCAATGACGCTCAAGGCTCCTCGGCGCACCATGGCGGTTCGGGCATCGGCACCGCACTGATGTTCTTCATGATCGGCCGCTACGCCGGCGGCCTGCGCCCGGGCACCCGGCTTGATCCGCAGCAGTCCACGCAGCGTTTCAGCACCACAGACACTGCCGCTCGGACCAAGGCTGGACTGACTGGCACATTCCGCAACGGCTATTCGGCATCCACCGGAAAACCGGCAGGTTTTGGCTCAAGCAGCAAACAGCGCAGCGGCACCGGTCATTCCGGTGGCTTCGGCGGCGGACACACCGGAGGCTGAGCACAGTGCAACGCAAGATGACCACCGCACGTGCGGATTATCTTTCCAAGGTCCAAGCCGCGGGGCTCGTTTATACACACGATGATGCCCACAGCAGTTCACCGCAGCTCTATAGATACTGGCGCGATGATGCCTACTACGAGCTGACCGTTGAAGAAATCGAGGTGCTGCACGGTGCAGCCACCGCGGTATTTTCCATGATGGAGGAAGCCGGAGACTATCTGCTCTCCCCCGCTGGTGCCGCGGATCTGGCACGTTTTGGCATCCCGCACCGCGCCATGCGCGCGATCCGCGATAGCTGGAATGAAGAGCCCGCCTGCGGATCGGTTTACGGCCGTTTCGACTTCCGCTTTGGCGGGCTGGCCCACAGCGAACCGGACCAGCGCATCCCCAAACTTTACGAGTTTAATGCCGACACCCCCACCTCACTGGTCGAATCCTTGGTGCAGTGGCAATGGTTCGAGGACCAGCCCCAGCTGGGCTCCAGCCAATGGACCAATATGTATGAGGACCTGGTCGCCGCCTGGCAGCGCAACCTTAAAATCATCTCGCGCAAGATTGGTGCCGTGCCCACCGTCTACTTCGCCTGCAGTGAAGAAGATACCTCCCACGAGGATCAGATGAATACCCTGGTGCTGCGCGATACCTGTGCCGCGGCCGGATACCGTACCGAAACCATTTATATCGAGAATCTCTGGGTCGATGAGCAAGGACGCTATTGCGCGGGCGAAAACGGCCCGCACATCCAGGTCATCTTCAAGCTGTACCCCTGGGAGCATATGGTGCACAGCGAAAACGCCGATGAGCTTTTCGAAGATATGCGCGACTGCGGATTCGACGGCGCCAGCTACCGTGGCGGCACCATCTGGATCGAACCGCCGTACAAGATGCTGTGGAGCACCAAAGCGATCTTGCCGGTGCTCTGGAAGCTCTTCGGCGAGGATCCGGATCGCTCGCAATATCTGCTGCCTGCATGGTTTGATGGCCAGGCCCCGTACTACATCCAACACCTGGGCTACGTGCGCAAACCGTTGCTCAGCCGCGAAGGTGCCGACATCACCATGTACCTGCCAGACGGTGGCCTCACCCTAGGCGAAGCTCAAGGTTATGGCGAGGAGGGTTTCATCATCCAAGAGCTCGCCCTGCCTCCGGTGTTCCGCCGCGAGGATGAAGCAACTGATGTCAGCACGGTGCTGGGCATCTGGATGATCGATGGCGAGCCTTCTGGTCTCGCGGTGCGCGAAAGCCAGGGACCGATTACCGATAATTTCGCCAACTTCATCCCGCATGTCATTTCCCACTAGCCGGTCCGGATTATATAGCCCACGTTTTTGTAGGAACCCTCTAAAATTTCTGGTCTAACACCCCGGAATTTGCGGATAAGTACATATAGTTCCCACAAAACCGATAGGCTCCTAGGTGAGAAACCGTAACTTTTTAAAGACAAGGTTCACCCATGAATCCATTGACGAAGGTGCTAGTCGCCAACCGCGGCGAGATTGCAGTGCGAATTATCCGTGCGGCACGCGACGAAGGAATCGAGTCGGTCGCTATCTACGCCGATTCTGACCGCGATGCACTGCACGTGCGGCTGGCCGATGAGGCCTACGCACTGGGCGGCACCACGGCCGCCGAATCCTACCTTCGTATCGAGAAGATTCTGGACATCGCCCAGCGCTCCGGCGCCGACGCGGTACACCCCGGCTACGGCTTCCTGGCCGAGAACGCCGATTTCGCCGAGCGGGTCGAAGAGTCCGGTTTCATCTTCATCGGTCCCAAGGCCGAGACCATCCGCCTGATGGGCGACAAGGTTGAAGCGATCCGCGCGATGAAGGCC
>DNHA01000360.1:0-12722 GCA_003486025.1 Micrococcaceae bacterium
AAGGAGCACCCCATGAATTTAGATCCGGCAAGAACCGCGGTAGTTTCCATTCACAATCAAGGGGACATTATCGGACCAAACGGTGCCTTCGCGCATTTGTTCCATGAACAGATCGCTAGCCGCGGCGTTGTCAAAAAGCTTGGCGGGCTGCTCGCCAACGCGCGCGCCGCCGGAGTGGCAACGATCTACACCAGGATTGCCTTCGCCCCGGATTTCAGCGATATGGAGCCGAACTCGCCGCTATTGCAGATGGTCAAGCAGGCCGGATGTTTAGTCGAAGGTTCCGACTCTGCAGCCATCGTCGAGGCTCTTGCGCCGGAGCTCGACGATGTGGTGCTCACCAATCAGAGAATCGGTGGATTCAGTTCCCAGCTGGCAGAAGTACTTGATTCGCGCGGGATTGATTCTTTGATCATCGCCGGGGTCGCAACAAATATTTCGGTGGAAAGCACCGCTCGGGCCGCCGTGGACCACGGCTACCATGTGATGATCGCCGAAGACGCGTGCTCTGCCGCCACCGAGCAAATCCATGCGTCTAGCATTGGATCCCTCGGGTTGCTGGCAACGATAACCTCTTGCGCCGATATCGATTGGAATCCTGCAAATCCAAAGTAGCGCAAAGCCGTTTATCGGCTTGCGGCCAGGGCTTCACGCACCTGCTGCGAAGCCTTGAGCAGCTCAGGCAAGATCTTCTGTGCGGCTTGCTCGGCAGATTCTACGGTGTTCGGGTGAACGCTCATGGACACATTCATCGCAGCGACCACGGTTCCGTCCGGACCGAACACCGGTACGGCGACCGAACGTAACCCGATCGCCAATTCTTGATCCACCACGGCATATCCTTGTGCGCGGATCTTGTGCAGTTCCGCGAGCAGGTCCTGCGGATTGCCGATACCTGCACCGGTTGCCGCGGGCACGCCGGCAGCCACCACGGCATCTTGTTTTTCCTGGCTCTGGTAGGCCAGATGCACCCTGCCCATGGAGGTATTCAGCGCCGGGAATCGGGTCCCCACTGAGATGCCCACGCGCATTATCGAGCGGGTGTGGACGCGCGCAATATAAACGATGTCAGAGTCATCAAGCACCGATGCCGAGGCGGATTCATGCACCTTGGCCGACAGTTCTTCCAACACCGGTTCAATGAGCTGCGGCAACGTTGCACTAGAGAGGTACGCATAGCCTAGTTGCAAAACTTTGGAGGTGAGTTCGAAGTACTTGCCGTCCGAGCGGACGTACCCAAGGTCTTGCAAGGTCAGCAAGAACCGGCGCGCGGTGGCGCGGGACAGCCCGGTACGCACGGCAACCTCGGACAGTGTCATCGACGGGTGGTCCGCATCAAAGCTGCTGATCACCTGAAGTCCGCGCGCTAAAGACTGCACGGAGGTAGTAATTGCACCCTGCTCGCTCACGAAACTCCTTGCGCAGACCACTGCAACGGCCCGCTGGTATTGAAAAGTGGGGGTGCCTTACACAAAATATTGGTAAAGCACCCCCACTAATCTACTGTGTTCTAGGCCTTGGTCAGTTCAACCGGCACCTTGGACTGCAGTTCTTCGAAGCTGATTCCGTGTGCGGAACGCACGAAGACCTTGGAATCCCGTAATTCAAAGATTGCGACCTCGGTGTAGATTCGCGAGACGCAGCCAAGCCCGGTGACCGGGTAGGAAAGCGCCTCTACCAGCTTTGATTCACCGGTCTTGGTGAACAGGCTCATCATGACCCAAGTCTGTTTCGCACCAATGGCCAGATCCATGGCCCCACCGACCGCAGGGATCGCACCCTCGGCGCCGGTGTGCCAGTTAGCCAGGTCGCCGGCCTCGGAAACCTGGAACGCTCCAAGCACACAAACGTCCAAGTGCCCACCGCGCATCATTGCGAAGGAATCAGCGTGATGGAAGAAGGAGGCGCCAGGAAGTTCAGTGACCGGGATCTTGCCTGCGTTGATCAGATCCTCGTCAATGTCTTCCCCGGTAGCGACCGGCCCCATACCCAACATGCCGTTTTCGGTGTGCAGGGTGACTCCTTGCTCACTGGTCAGGAAGTTGGAGACGTTAGTCGGCTGGCCGATTCCGAGGTTCACAAAGGCGCCGGATGGTATATCCGCGGCGACCTTCTGAGCCATCTCATCGCGACTGAGTTTTTCCTGCGTGCTGGAGTAGTTGCTCATTATTTGTTNNTGCCACAACGGTATCTACATAGATCCCCGGGGTAATGACGTTCTCCGGATCCAGGTTGCCTGCCTCGACTACCTCGTCCACCTGAACGATGGCCTGCTTGGCAGCGGTGGCCATAATCGGACCGAAGTTGCGGGCGGTCTTGCGGTACACCAGGTTGCCCATGGTGTCTGCCTTCAGCGCCTTGATCAGCGCGAAGTCTGCATTGATCGGGGTTTCCAGAACGTAACCCTTGCCATCAATAACGCGGGTTTCCTTGCCTTCAGCCAACAAGGTGCCGTAGCCGGTTGGGGTGAAGAAACCGCCAATGCCCGCACCTGCGGCACGGATACGCTCGGCGAGGTTGCCTTGCGGAACCAGTTCAAGTTCGATTTCACCGGCGCGGTAGGCCTCATCAAAGTGCCATGAGTCCGACTGGCGTGGGAATGAGCAGATGATCTTCTTCACCCGGCGTTCCTTGATCAGCAACGCAAGGCCGGCGTCAGCCTGACCAGCGTTATTGTTCACTACGGTCAAGTCCGTGGCGCCGCATTCCATCAGCGCGTCGATCAGTTCCATCGGCTGGCCGGCGTTACCGAAGCCACCGATCAAGACGGTGGAGCCGTCCTTGATTTCGGCGACGGCGTCCGCAGCCGAGCTAGCTATACGTGGTGCCATGTTTTTGCCTTTCTAAAGATTTGTGGAAGCAAGCAGCCGGAGACTACTTGGTTGCGTTTTCGTTCTCGATAACTACTGCCAGGCCCTGGCCGACACCGATGCAGATCGCTGCCACACCGTAGCGCTGGCCGGATTCCTGCAGACGGCGTGCCGCGGTGCCCAAGATGCGCAATCCCGACGCACCCAGTGGGTGGCCGATGGAGATCGCGCCGCCCCATGCGTTGACGATGGTTGGGTCAATATCCCAGGCGCGGATGCAGGCCAGCGACTGTGCAGCGAAAGCTTCGTTGAGCTCAACAACTGAAATATCGGACCACTTCAGGCCGGCCTTGGCCACTGCCTTATTGGCCGCTTCTACCGGGGCGAAGCCGAAGAACTGTGGGTCCAAGGCAAAGGAAGCGTTGGAGGCGATGCGGGCTAAGGGAGCGGCGTCTAGCAACTCGCCGCCGCGGGCAGAGCCGATGAAGGCTGCCGAGGCACCGTCGCTCATTGGCGAGGCATTGCCTGCAGTTACCGTGGCGTTCTCTCCGGTGCGGAATACGGTGCGTAGCTTGGCCAAGGTTTCTGCGGTGGAATCCGCACGAATGGTTTCATCCCGTGTCAGCTCGGTTCCGCGCTTGTTCGCTGGTGGAACCGAAACGACGAGGTTGTCATATTTTCCGGCATCCCATGCGGCCGCGGCCTGCTGGTGGGACAGAGCCGAGAATTCATCCTGATCTTCGCGCGAGATATTGTGCTTTTCCCGCAGCTGCTCGGTGGCTTCACCCAGCGAGACGGTCCACTCACCAGGCATGGCCGGGTTAACCAGTCGCCAGCCCAAGGTGGTATTGGCCAGCTCCAGGTTGGACATCGGGAAAGGCCGTTCGGTCTTTGGCAGAACCCACGGGGCACGGCTCATCGATTCGACTCCCCCGAGCAAGACCAAGTCGGCATCGCCGGTGGCGATCTGGCGGGAGGCTGCAATAGCAGCGTCCAGCGAAGAACCGCACAAGCGGTTCATGGTGGTGCCTGGCAAGGAGGTAGGAAGACCAGCCAGCAGGGTACTCATGCGTGCCACGTTGCGGTTTTCCTCACCGGCACCGTTGGCGTTTCCGAAGATCGCTTCGTCGATGGAGCTGGTGTCCAGCTTGGGGGCGCGAGCCACGAGCTCTCGCACGACGTGCGCTGCGAGGTCATCGGGGCGGTGGGAGGAAAGAGCTCCGCCGATCTTGCCGAAGGGGGTTCGGATTGCGTCGTATAGGTAGGCCTGCTGCATGTATCCACTACTCCATCACTGTAACTTGTTCGCACTGTGAACTTAAGTTCGTAATACGAACTCTAGCAGTGAGTGGTCTACGTTTTCAAGAGGTTTTTTAACTAGGGAAATCCACGGAAGCTTACGTTGTGTCGAAGCTTCCGTGGATTTCCTCGTTCTGCGCGGCCTATTCTGCCTCGGGCTTGCTCGGTTTTTCAGGCTCCTCGCCATCGACTGGGGCCGCAGGGTGCACTCGCGGCACCATCCCAGTCGGCGGCCTTGGTGGCGTGAGCACCGAGGCGTAATCGTGTTCGGTGGAGTATTTCAAGAACGACAGGTGCGCTTCGTAACGGTCAAGCACGTCATTGATCACCTGTTCCCGGTCCAATCCCATCACGTCATAGCCTTCGGTACCCGTCTGGGTAAACACCTCAAGCCGGAAGTACACGTCAATTTCCCGCGACACCGGGCGCGCACCAAACATCGGCACCGGCGCTTCCACCGCAGCCACCTGATAATGGAAATTACGGTGGTCCGGAATTTGCACTACCAACGCGTGCTCGTCAATATGAGTCTGCTCATTGGGCGAGGTTGTCAGCTCGGCGTGATAACCCAACTTCATGAACTCTTGGGTCACATCTTCCAGGGCAGGATGAACTACCTTGTCAACAAAGCGGGAGACCTGCTTATTGGATGGGTAAGAGCGCAATTGCGCCAGACGTTGCCGCCAGGTCTTATCCGGGGCTGCACCGCCATGGGCGGCGGTGGCCTTCGGGCGATTCCTCCGTCCTTCACGTTCGGCTCGTTCCATTCTCAAAACTTTAGAGAATGAAGCCATCACCAGGTAGGCGATAATCGTCACCGGCAACGCAAAGATCAATGTGGCGTGTTCCATGGTGGTAACTCCGCCGGCGACCAGCATGGCGACAGTAAGCAGCGCGGTCAGCAGCGCCCAGAAGATTCTCAACCATTTAGGGCCGTCCTGTGAGGGGTCAGGAATTGTGGACGAGAAATTAGACATCACCATGGCACCAGAGTTGGCACTCGTCAGATAGAACAGCAGACCGGAGAGCGTGGCAAGGCCTATCAAGAAGGGAGCTCCCGGGAACATCTCCAAAAGGCTATACCAACCATGTTCGGGTGAGTCGATGGCCTCTTGGGCGAAGCCGCTGTTGCCGTCCATCACAACTTTAAGCGCGCTGTTGCCGAAGATCGAGACGATCAGGAAGTCGCACAGCACCGGGGCGGTAATCGCCGCGATCACGAATTCTCGCAACGTGCGACCACGCGAGATACGTGCCAGGAACATGCCGACAAAGGGACCCCACGCCAACCAGAAAGCCCAGAAGAATAGCGTCCAGCTAGCCATCCATTGAGAACCATCGTCTTGATAGGCGAAGGTCTGCAGCGTCCGTTCGGGGAAGGTAAAGATGAAGCGGCCAATGTTCTCAACTAAGGCGGTCAGCAAGAACGAGGTCTTTCCGGTCACCAGAATGTAGAGCATCATAGCCGCGGCAGACCATAGGTTCAGCTCGGAGATAATCCGGATTCCTTTATCGACTCCGGAAGTGCAGGCTGCAATAGTCATCACCACGGCAACGACAATCAATGCGATCTGCAATCCCAAACCTTCGGGGAATCCGAAAATAGAGGCGAACCCAACGTTGAGCAGCACTACGCCGATTCCCATGGAGGTCGCCACGCCGAAGACCGTGCCGACCAACGCAAAAATGTCGATAACATCGCCGGTGGCACCGCGGACCCGTTTGCCCAACAATGGATAGAGCGCCGCACGGATTGATAGCGGCATCCCCCAACGATAGGCGAAGTAGCCCATGGCCATACCCAGAAGCGCATACATGGACCAGCCAGCTACGCCATAGTGGAACATGGTCCAGACCACCGCGTCTTGAGCTGCCGCCGCCGATTCGGGGTCGGCAGCTGGTGGAGCAATGAATTGGGTGATCGGTCCGGTGACCGAATAGAAGAGCATGTCGATACCGACGCCGGCGGCGAAGAGCATCGCGACCCAGGTGACCAGATTGTATTGCGGGCGCGAATGGTCTGGGCCCAGCCGGACGCTGCCTTCCTTCGAGAACGCTACCCACAGCACAAAGAGCACCACCAAGGTGACGGTTAAAACGTAATACCAGCCGAGATTAGTTGAAATCCAGGCAACGGTATTGGCCATGGTAGAAGCCGCATGATCCGGCAAGAGCATCGCCCATGCGGAAAACGCAATGACGAGCACCGAGGAGATCACGAAAACATGCCAGTTGACCTTAGTGCCCCGTTGCTCGGTGAGTTCTTCTGGCCCTTTGCTCAGTTCTGAGCTGGTGCTTGGTGCTCGAAACTCGTCAGCGGCAGGCTTTTTAGGTTTCTTACTGACGCCGAATTGACTGCGTTCCACCGTGGCCTGAAGCTTGTCTTTACCCTCATTCGAAGCGTCGTGGTGATCGGCCATGCAGTCCTCCTCAAGTCAAAGTCCACACCGCGACTAGCGACCTGCACATCTAAATAGCGTGACATGGGGTCATGCAATGCGGACACAATGGCACAGTGCACCGTTAGGTCTCTGCAATTTTCATCGTAGGGGTTACCTGCGCTGAGTACTACCTATTGAAAATAATATTGGTCGTTTAGAATTTCGTTCACTTGCTGCGACTCCAAAAATGGTGCTTATAACCAGGATGGTACGCAATAATCTGTCGTTTTCTCACCCCTATCCAGCATTCGCCCAAGGCGATGAAAATGCAGGTCCGAAGACAAGTAAACCGGCTTGATCCGAGACTCAAGTTTGGCCTGGGTCTCGGATCAACGCAGCAAATTAGTTTGTCGCAAAACTTGCGGATTGGACGGCGGCCCGAGCATAAAATGACGTCGTTATTTCGGCTTTACTAGGCTTTATACATGAGGTCCAGTGGTTTCCAACTGGTAGTCTCCGAAGCCGGCGTCGGTGACCGCTAATGTGCAGCTTGAACCAATGAAGCCACCATTTCTATCGAAGGCAATTTTGCTCCAGTTCGTGTGGCTTTCTCGCAAGATACAGCTTCGAATTCACGGATGGCTTTGCCGGAGAAGACGCAGGCGGTCCCAGCGTCTCGTTCTAGTACCAGCGTTCCCAGGACATGCTTCTCTAGCGGTCTTCAGACGGCACCCGCATCGGCGCCTGGCGAAAAGAAGGGCCAAGATTCTCGAACGGAGCTATGCTCGGCACCCTGCTCACGGGTCGCGCGAACGTCTACCGAACGCGGAACACATCGATTCGCACGCCATGGGCAAGCCGTTCACCGGAGCCTAGGAATAGTGTCCGGTTCAGCCAGGCATAAGGTCCAGAATCATCGGCGGAGAGCGCGGGTATGCACCGGAAATAAACTCGGGAAGGATCCACTTGTTCCCCTGCCATCATGCTCTCAAGGTCTTCAGGTGCTGCCGTACGTATCGCGCGGTTCTCAACTAGTATGCGGTGCCCGTCATCTAGCTCCAGGACATAATTCGCCTCCAGGTATGCAAGATCGGAGGATGGGTATCGCTGGAAGTCCGCACCCGCATCAAGCACACGTCCTTTCAGCTCCGGACCACTCACGGTACCGCCCCGAATAGGCGCGACTCGGCGCATGCCTTGAGCGGTGTTACCAATGGTGATTGTTTCACTGACTTCAACGTCAATTGTTGCCACAAAATCCAGGACAGGCGGAGTAGGAATAATTGTCATGTGAAGAATCCTTCCACTAACTTTGGTTCAACATAATGTTGCCCCGGCGAACCGACCTGGCGGTTCACGCTCACTTCGATGCTACGTTTTTACACAAGTGCGGATACACGAGCATTATTTTGGCTCTTTGGCTTCCTGCCATCTTAGAGGTTACGACTCCCCGGAGGCCGATTGGCATAGCTATTTTCAGAGCGAAGACGGCAGCACCTTCCGCTTTTACTGCCCGCCGAAAGGTGCTGCCGGTGCCGAATCTGTGCATCTGGGTAGGAGGATGATTCGTTGACATACGTCGTAGGCGAATCGTGAATTGACCTCTCAAACGCGCAGCGATTTCCTTACTTGTCATCTGACTTCGAATCACCTACTTGAGCGTGGTTATCTCACATGCTCTTGAGCCTTAGCCAAACGCGCTTCATTTGTACGCTGAGCCCCTCGATCTGGGAACGGGACCCACCGATAGTTAGTCTGCCGTTTCCAGAGCCTTGGCCTGAGAAGTTGTTTCCGTCTCAGCAGTCGCCAGTGGTCGCATGAATCCAATAGCAACGGCGGCTATGAGCACTACCAGGCCCACTCCTAGATAAAGTTGGCCCGCGCTCCATGAGGCATCAAGCAATGTCCCAGCCGCCAGCGGTGCAAGGATCGCGCCGAACCGGCCAATACCAATAGCCCAGCCAACCCCGGTGCTTCGCGTCTGCGGCTCATAAGAGGCCGGCGCCAAGGTGTAGAGTCCGGCAATGCAACCGTTGATGACCATGCCTACGACAACACCCATCACGAATGCTAGTGCCAAGACACCTACCGCAGAGATGAAAAGCACCATGGTGATCGAGGAAAGCACAGTGAAACCGAGCAAGACTTTACGTGTCTGCCATTTGGTGGTCAAGAGGCCAAACAACAAGGCTCCAAAGGTTCCGCCCAGGGTCAGCATCAGTCCGCCAATTACGCCTTGGCTTTCGGTCATGCCAGCGGTAACCAACAGTTTTGGCGTCCAGCTGTTAACAAAGTAGAAGCCGAACATGATGGCAAAGAATGCAACCCAGATCAGACTGGTGGCGCGGCGGTTCGCAGGGGAAAACAGGGCTGTTAATTGTTGCCCCTTTTTCCCACCCGCAGCTGTTCCTCGTGCGTTGGAAGAGAATCCGACGGTATCTGAGGCCAAACGCAGTTTACGTGCAAGGACTCGCAGTTTCGCTTCGGCCCTAACGGTACGTTTCGTCAGGAGAAAATCTACAGACTCCGGAACCACAATTAGTAGCAATATAAACGCAACGGCGGTGAAAATTCCACCGAAAATGAATACCGAACGCCATCCGAAGCTAGCTTGGAGGGATACTGCGGCCATGCCACCGAGGGTAGCTCCGACTCCGTACCCTGCGGTATAGATGCTGACCGCCATGCCCCGCCAGCGTTTATTGGAATACTCGCTGGTGATGACATTGGTGCAGGCCAGGATGCCGCCCACTCCCAATCCAGTGATCACACGCCATAGGCCCAATTGCGTGACATCATCAGCCGTGGATGACAGAAACATGCCGACAGCGGTCAGCGCGGTGGTGAATAGCAGCATTGGGCGCCGGCCAAAGATATCGGCGAAAGGCGCCAAGAAGAGTGATCCAGCTGCCATCCCGAGTAACCCGGCACTGAGCAGGACGCCAAGCTGAGCACCATTCAGGCCAAATTCGTTGGAGACTTGGTTTGCCGTGAAGGCCATCGCCAATACATCAAACCCGTCTAAGGCGTTTAGAAAGGTGCAAACACCCACAACTACCCACTGGAAGGGAGTCATAGGCGAAGCATCAATACGTTCTTTGATATTCATGGCAGAGTTCTTCCATTTTCAGGCGCGTTCCAACGCCCCAGGGCTCCCCTTTGGAGACCCTTGAGGACGTCAGATGGTGTTTTGGGTGTTCTCTAGTTTGGTTCGATCGTGATGATGGCGGGGCCCGTCATAGACGCGTCGGTTTGTGCCCCGGTCTTTGAGGTCACAGCGCGCGAGACACAACAGTTCATCTTGGTCGATAACCGTTGCTGACGTTCGGAGTAGAAGACATCTCGATGGTCGATAGTCCCTGATAATTCCAGGATGCGCACTTCGCACAGTCCGCATTCACCCTTACGGCAGTCGAACATCATATCCGCGCCGGCATCTTCCAAGGCTTCAAGCATGGAACGTCCCTGAGGAACCGTGACTTCAAGGTCAAGTTTGGGAACTCGGACGGTGAACTCCTCAGGGTCATACCATCCGCTGTTACCAAAAGTTTCGTAACGCAGGTTCGGCAGATCCAATTCGCGCTCAATCCAGTTGCGTCGAACAGCATCCATTAACCGGATAGGACCGCACATATACACCTCGGTCCCATCACTTGCCCGCTCCACGAGCTCGTTGACCTTCAGCGCGCTTCCCTCGTCGTCTATGTGGGCTTCGAGCCGTTGTCCGTGTAGCTCGGTTAGCTCGTCCAGGTAAGCCATTGCCTGGCGGCTACGCCCGACATAGACCAGCGTGTAGTCTGCTTTCAACCGTTTCAGGACGGCGGCCATGTTGGCGATAGCGGTGATGCCAATACCACCGGCGAGCAGAATGTAGCGTTGAGCGCCGACGCGCAACGGAAAATTCTGGAGTGGCTGGGTAATCTCCAGCGTCTGCCCCGGGCGCAGGGAATGCATGAAAATCGAACCGCCACGTGACAGCGGCGCTTTCATCACGCTAAGCGCTAGACGAGTGCCCGTCTGGTTGGACTCCACGACTGAATAGGAACGTTTCACGGTTTCCCCGTCGATCTGCACCATGAGGTCTATATGTGTTCCTGGCTCGGCTTTGACCGGCATTGTAGGTTCAAGCACGATACGAAGGATGCCTTGTGCCACCTCGTGGGTCTCAATCACGGTGGCTGTTTGCCAGGTTTCAATGTTTGTCGCTGCCATGGTTTTCTCTCGCTCTTTCTAAACGCTCATTAGCTTGCTGAGGGCAGTCGGCCCTCGGCCTCCAGCATGGCTTCGAGAATCCTGCGTACCCACATGCCGCCGGAATCAATATTCAGGTTGTAGAACTCATAATCAGGGTTAGCATCGATGGCAGCCTGTTGTGCCTTGAGCATTTCCTCGTCTTCTCCGAAGACACCGTGCACTCCGTCACGTAGCTGCGTGGTGATCAACTGGCTGTCGAGGCAATAGTTGCGCATGAAGGCCCAGAAGTAATGCGATGACCTGTCAGTCTCCGGGGTGATGGTGTTCATTACGAATCCGTTAACTCCCTGGCTGCGGTCACCTTCCGGGGCACCGGTACCTGCCTTGGCTACGCCCACATCAATGCTGATGGTCGAGGGAGCCTCGAAATTGATGATCTGCCAACGGTCTACCTTGCCCTCAAAACCAGGGAACTTATCGCGCATGTTCTTCAGCCAGAACGGTGGGGCATCGATGTTGTGCATCCACCGGGTGACAGTGACTTTGTTGCCTTCGCGGACGGTCACAAAATCAGATTCGCTGAGCTCTTCCTGGCCGATAGTGGAAGAGTGGACGAATTCTTCGTGAGTCAGGTCCATCAAGTTGTCTAGCACCAGTTGGAAGTTGCAGTCCGCATGAATGGTTAGCCCATCGCCGGCCCATTGCTCCGAAGTCATCTGGTGCATGTCCGGGACCAATTCTGGATCAGCCAAAGTTGGGTCTCCCATCCAGATCCAGACGTAGCGATAGCGCTCTACCGTTGGAAAAGAAGGCACGGTAGCCGAAGGGTTGATGGTTTCCTGCGCTGGCATGGAGACACAGCGCCCGGCCGAGTTATAGACGATGCCGTGATACGGGCATTGGATTCCATCCTTGCCAACGGTTTTACCCATCGACAACGGCGCCAAGCGATGCCAACACGCATCCGCCAGCGCCACAACCTTGCCATCTTCAGTGCGATATAGCGCTACCGGACGGTTAGCAATGCGACGGGACATCGGTTTTCGGGTGATCTCGTGGTCCCAGCCGACGACATACCACGCGTTGAGTGGGTGAGGCAGGACCTTGTTAGTGGTGGAGCTGGTTGCAGCAGTGGTTGTCATGGTGTTCCTTCCCAGAGTACGAGCAACTCACTATCGAGATAGTGAGTGTTCTGAATCACAGACTAACTATGTATATAGTTATTTGCAAGACCTTTACGCCAGAGAAAGTTTTCATGAGCCTCCCAAACGCGCTGCTAGCCCTGCTCGTAGTTGAGCCAATGACCGGCTATGACCTCCACAAGCATTTCGAAGCTTCAGTTGGCCATGTGTGGCATGCCCCAGATTCGCAGATTTACCCAACGCTTAAACGCATGGAGTCCGAAGGCCTACTCGAAGGGGAAGATATTCCGTGGGGCCCACGTGGCAAGAAACGCCAATATCACGTCACGTCCGCTGGCCGTGAGGCCTTTAAGAGCTGGATGAACACTCCTCTGGAATATGCTCGTACTCGCGATCCCGCTCACCTCAAAGCCGCTTACCTAGAGTGGGCGGAACCTGACGCAGCGCGCGAGCATTTGCTGGCGCATATCGAGCACCACAGCTCCTTGCTGTCTCAGTGGCAACAGACAATGAAGGAAATTGAAGACGGGACCAGCATCATGCTGGCACGGCGCTTGGCACACACGCCCAAGAAAGACCAGGAAAAAACCCGTGCCTATAAACTCTTCACCTATGAAGGGCTGATCGCTCAGGCTGAGGCCGAGATCGCATGGGCACGACGTGGGCTGAGGCTTGCGGACAAGCTCAACGGCTAGTCCGACACATCCCATTAGAATCTGGACAGTTGATTTTCGTTGCCCGAATGAGCCTGGCCACCGCACTGATTTACAGTAGAACCATGGCAAATTCACCCAGCGGGGATTCAATGCTGGATCGTTTAGTGCGGATCCTGGATTCTTTTGACTCAGAAAATCAGTCACTGAGCGTCATTGCGTTGGCTCGCCGGGCAGAAATTC
>DNHA01000360.1:12743-21884 GCA_003486025.1 Micrococcaceae bacterium
AACCATGTATCGCCTGCTCGATGAGTTAGTTGGCCACGACTTGCTGGCACGGAATAAAGATGGCCAGGTGCGCCTCGGACTTCGGTTATGGGAGTTGGCAAACCGAAGCACCACTACACAGGATCTGCGAAAAGCCGCATTGCCTTTTATGGAAGATATCAACCAGCTCTTAGGGCAGAATACGCAGCTCTCGATGCTCCACCAAGATGAAGTGCTGATCATTGAACGGCTCTCTCGTCCCGGCTCGGTAGTCAACAAGGCCAACGTGGCCGGTCGAATGCCGGTACACAGTACTTCTATGGGGATGGCCCTGCTTGCCTTCTCCCGTCCAGAAGTTATCCATGAGTTCCTGACGCGCCACCAAGAAATCATGGAATCAACGCACCCGAACTTTAGAGCAGAAATGGCCGAGATCCGACGCAACGGATACGCCTCATTCGATGGGTACATCGATTCGGAAACGACCGGAGCTGCGGCGCCAATTCTGGACAGTTCGGGCTACCAAGTAGCCGTTCTATCGGTGGTAGTCCCGCGCGATTCATCATCGCTGCAGCCCGCTGCCATGGCACTGCGCACCGCGGTTAGAGGGATCTCGCGCGCACTGCTACTAACCAATAACGCTTAAACATTGGCTCAACCAGCACCCGTGCTGTTCATGGTTAAACGTCTGTTGGCCTGGCTGAACACCTTTTCAAGGATCAGCCAGGCCAACATCAGAAACAAGAACAGTATGCAAAAACTACTTCGGATTGGTCAGGAATGTAGTCTTCGCTTCCTCCGGACGGTGTCCTTGCTTAGCCTTCTGAATCTCGGCATAAACATGGTGACGCAACTCGGTAAAGCGCGGCAGTGACCGGGTCTCCAACTGATCACGCTCCGCAGGCAAATCAATGACAATATCTTCTTGCACCACCGTCGGTGAGGACGACAAGATAATCACACGTTCACCTAGATAGATCGACTCATCAATATCGTGAGTTACGAATAGCACGGTCACGCCCAGCTTTTTCCAGACGTTGCGGATCAGGTCTTCAAGATCCGCGCGAGTCTGCGCATCAACGGCAGCGAATGGCTCATCCATCAGCAACACCTCAGGCTGGTAGGCGACGGCACGGGCAATCGCCACGCGCTGTTGCATACCGCCAGAAAGCTGCCAAGGGTAAGAACGCGGCACGTGGCTAAGGCCCACCGCGTCCAGCGCGTCCTCCACAAGCTTCTTACGTTCAGCTTTGGGCACCCCGGCATTCTTCAACGGCAATTCAACATTGTCCGCCACGCGTAGCCAAGGAAACAGGGAGCGGCCATATTCTTGAAAAACTACCGCCATCTTCTTTGGCGGTCCGGTGACCTTTTCACCGTCGAGTAGCACTTCACCGCTCGTGGCGCCCAATAGTCCTGCGATGCATTTGAGCAAGGTGGTCTTACCGGAACCAGAAGGTCCAACCAGGCACACGAGTTCTCCGCGGCCCAGGTCAAAGGTCAGGTCGCGTACCGCTTCAATATCGCCACCGTCGGTGTGATAAACCTTCTTCAATCCGCGCACCGACAGTAGCGCTTCGCCTTCGGGCAGCGTCCGTCCACCGGTGATGCCATTGGAATTAGACAGCATTTTCAACCTCTTTCAGACCGTTGTACCAACGCAAGACGCGGCGTTCGATCCACTGGAAAATAAACGACATGATGACACCGATCAACCCGAGAACCACGATGCCAGACCACATCTCGGGAACCGCGAAGGAACGCTGGAACTGCACAATGGCGAAGCCCAATCCGGAGGACGAGGCAAACATTTCGGAAATGACCATCAGGATCAGACCGATAGACAGGCATTGGCGAATGCCAGCCATAATAGTCGGCATGGCGCTCGGCAGTATCTGGTATCGAATCCGCGCGAACCCGCTGATCCCGTAGGAGCGGCTGGTTTCGTTTTGCACCGGGTCAATCGCGCGCACACCTTCAATGGTGTTAAGCAGCACCGGCCAAATTGCACCGGAGATGATGACCGCAACTTTCATTCCGTCGTTAATGCCGACCAGCAGCATCAAGACGGGAATCAATACCGGTGGTGGAAGTGCCCTGAAAAATTCGAAGACCGGCTCGGTGATGGCACGAGCCGTGCGGTTTAGGCCAACAAGTAGTCCCAACAGCACGCCGAGAATAATCGCACCCACCACGCCAATGAGCAGCCGGCGGATACTCGGCAACACGTCGGTGAACATACGCTCGCCGATCCAGGTATCGATGAAGGTCTTGACTAGGTCTGCCGGGGTGGGAACGAAGAAGCTTGCCCCGCCCGCCGTAGCAAGAATCCACCAGAGGATCAGCAGTACTGGAAGCGCCAAAATATACAGGAGAGACTTGAGAGTTTTCACGCGATGATCTCCCCACGAACTGAGACGTGCCATGACAGGATGCGCTTTTCAATGACGCGCATGCCTAAGTTGATAAGCACACCTAGTAGTCCGGTGGCAACAATCAATGCGTACATGCCAGCAATGGCACCGCCGGACTGGGCCAGCTGGATTTCTTTGCCCAGACCAGGTGAGCCGATGATCAGTTCTGCCGTAATAGCCAGGATCAATGCCACCGCAGCTCCGAGCCGAATACCGGTCATCAGATACGGAAGCATGGTGGGGAAGATGACGTCGCGGATCCGCTGGAATGGTGAAAAACCATAGGATCGTGCCGTCTGCATCGCCACGTTATCAACGTCCGCTACACCGTAGAGCACCTGGATCAGCACCTGCCAGAAGCAGGCGTAAATGATCAGCATCAGCGAGGATTCAATTTTGGTGCCAAAGAGCAGCACTGCCAACGGAATCAGCGCCACCGAAGGAATGGGGCGCAGGAACTCGATGGTGGAGTTAGTGGCTCTGCGCAGGAAGCTCGACATTCCGATGACCAGTCCCAGCACCAAGGCAAGCAGCACCGCAACCAACAGTCCAATGAACCATGCGAGCATGGTTTCGCCCACGGCCAACCAGAATGCGGTCAAGGTGAAGTCCTTGGCCAGCGTGACCAGTACTTCCGAGGCCGGTGGCAGATACTCCGCTTTCACGATGCCAAGAGCCGGTAGCAGTTCCCAAATCCCGAGGAACACGACAATACCAATCAGGCCCCAGACCGCATTGGGTACCTTGGACTTAGTGGTTTTACGCCGCCTTCTTTTACTTAGTGCCGGCGTGGTGGTCAAGGTACTCATGGAAGCAGCTTGTCCAGGTCAACTGGCTTCGACAGAGTCCCGAAGCTTTGCGCTGCGTCGCCTAGCTTCTGCGCGGCTTCACGATTGAATTCGGAACGGAAACGCGGAAGAACCATCTCGGCACGCCCTGCGTCATCGATCTTTGTGTAGGTTCCGACGATGTCGCGGACCGCGTCAGGATTCTCCTGCGCGTAATCCAGGGATTTATTCATGGCACGCGTGAACTTTTCAGTTACTTCTGGATTCTTCTCGGCATATTCGGTTGAGGTGAAGTAGCCAGCGACGTCCAGTTCTGGATCAAATTCAGCGAAGTTTGCCGAGAGCATCTTCGCTCCCGAATCAAGGGCCACACTTTGGAAGGGCTCTAGGATCCATGCTGCGTCGACGATGCCGTTTTCAAGGGCAGCCGGCGCATCTGGGAATGGAACCTCGACGAATTCAACGCTCGAAGGATCGCCGCCGTCTGCCTTGACGATGGATTTGATCGTGGTGTCACCGATATTGGACAGATTGTTCACCGAGACCTTCTTACCTGCAAGGTCCTTTGGTGAAGTAATTTTTGAGTCACCCTTGACAATGACCGAACCGACGTCGGATTTGGTGTCTCCAGTGGTGGAAATACCGTTAGCCACAAATTTCATGTCCAGGCCCTTGTCATTGGCGACCATTACAGAAATGAAGTTTGAGAACGCGAAGTCGTAGCTTCCCGACTGGATTCCCGGAACAATTGCCGAGCCGCCCGTGGCGGTCTCAATTTCCAGGTCGAGTCCTTCGTCGGCGAAGAATCCCTGCTTGTCGCCGAGCCAGATCGGCGCGGTGTCAACGATGGGAATCACTCCGACGGTAATTTTATCCAGCGCACCATTTGCGGCGCCTGATTCTTCGGCAGCCCCGCCGCTAGGCGATCCAGAGCTGCAGGCCGTAAGTGTGAGTACCGCCAAGGATGCAACGGCTAGCTTAATCGAGTGTTTCATGACTATTTCTCCCATATGGTGCAATTACTTGCTGCGGATCCGGTGGAGACCCGATCCGCAGCAAGTCGAGCTCGGTGCGATGAAGATTACTGAATGATTATTGAATTGAGGTCTGGGGCCTTGTCGAGGAATCCAAACTTCGCCGCAAGGTCGCCCAGCTTGGTGAGCTCATCGACGGGAGTCTCCGCTTCCCAGGTCTCCATCGTCAAGCCCTTGGCTACTTCTGCATCCATGTTGATGAAGTCTGGCAACATGGCGCGGGCTGCATCTGGATCTTTTTGCGAAACTGGAAGAATTTCTTCCATTGCGCTCTTCCAGTTGCTGATGACTTCAGGATTCTCCTGAGCGAACTTGCCACTGGTGAAGGTCACCATCGTTGGCATGCCCACGATGGCTTCCTGATTTGGGTAGCCGAGCAAGACATTGTCCTTGTTTGCCAAGGCACGCGAGAGGAATGGTTCCGGTGTCCACATCGCGTCAACATTGCCGCGATCCAGTTGCGCTTCCATGTCCGGGAACGGCATTTCGCTGAATTTGAGGTCCTTCGGATTCGCACCAGCCAGCTCAGCTGATTCCATGATGGTCAGGTCGCCCTGGGTACGCAAGGCGTTGACCGAAGTGGTCTTTCCAACGAGGTCATCCCAGCTGTCAATGCCCGAATCCTTGCGGACGATCACACCGTTGGCATCTTCGCCTTCGGAAACTGACTCGGAATAGCCGGAGACAATCTTCATGTCCAGACCTTTATCCGCTGCGGTCATCACCGAGAGCGGGTTGCCCACCGCAATAGCCAGTTCACCGGTGGAAACCGCTGGCAGCATGGCTGCTCCAGCGTTTGAAGTACTTAGTTCAACGTCGAGGCCGTGCTTTTCAAAGACTCCTGAGTCAATACCCTGCTGTACGGCAACAGATGGGGCGATGGGCAAGATACCTACGACGAGCTTGGTCAGCGAGCCATCGGACGAGCCCGAGGCACTTGCTTCGTCGGTGGAACCGGAGCCTGATGGCGATCCGGAACCGCAACCGACAAGTGCGAGTGAAAGCACCGAGGCTCCTGCGAGCAATGTAGACCAACGCTTATTCATGTTTTCCCCTTGAAACCCGTTGATTCGGCTCCGAGTGGTGAGCCAAATTTACTGTGACTTGAGCCACAACTCAAGACTAATGCAACCATTGAAAAAGTCAATGGTTGACTTTATAACTATTTGGATTCCAATGGTTTTCCGGGGATGAGCTGCTTTAACGTAGCGTCACACATTGACGCAATACACCCGAGCCATGCAGATGATATCTGGATGGCTCGGGTGTTCAAGCCGAATAATTCAGTGGCAGCACGACGCGGCTTAGCTGTATTGCTTACGCAGTTCTGCCTTGCGGATTTTTCCACTCGCGGTGCGCGGCAGTTCGTCGAGAAATACTGCGGTTCGAGGAATCTTGTATCTCGCCAGACGCCCACTCAAATGTGACACGATATCACTCTCTTTCAGGGAACTACCTGGCTTTAAAACAAGCACCGCACGCGGCACTTCACCCCATTTTTCATCTGGGATACCGATCACCGCTACCGACTCGACATCGGCCAGTTCCATAATTGCCTGTTCCACTTCGGCCGGGTAGATATTTTCCCCACCCGAAATGATCATGTCCTTGAGCCGATCCGAAATATATAGGAAGCCTTCGTCATCTACATAACCGATATCTCCCGAACGGAACCAGCCCCCTTCATAGAACGCACCCGCGGTGGCTTCTGCCCGTTCCCAGTATTCGCTGATGACATTTGGCCCACTGATCAAAATTTCGCCTACCTCGCCCGCAGGAAGTTCATTGCCTTGCACATCCGCGATTCGAATGTCGGTAAAGAAATGGGGCAACCCGGCTGATCCCATCTTGGATCGCGAATGCGAGGCCTGCAACAGGGTGGTCCCCGGCGCGGTTTCGGTGAGTCCATAGCCCCCGCTGAATCCTAATCCGCGGGATTCGTAGGATTCAAGCACCCGCGACGGCACTGCGGAGCCTCCACAGGTCAGCATCTGCAACGAAGACAAATCGGTCTCTGCCCAGGTGCTGTGTTCAGCTAGCATCTGGAAGGTCGTGGGAACTCCGGAAAGTTGGGTAACTCGGTATTGCTCGACTGCCTGCAGCACTGCAGCCGGGTCAAATCGCTCTTGGAGCACCAGCGTGCCACCCTTCAAAAGGACAGGAAGTGCTCCCATCCCCATCGCAGCCACGTGGAATAGTGGAGAAATCAACAGCCCAACCGATTTGCTCGTCACGTCGTAGTCGACGATGACATTGTAGGAATTCCACGTCATATTCCCATGGGTCAGCACCGCACCCTTAGGAGTCCCCGTAGTGCCCGAGGTGTAGAGAATAATCGCCGGATCCTCTAAGAGCACTTGAACATCGACGTGCCGGTTTTCGCCAGAATTCAGGGCGCGTTCATAACTCGAATCCGTACCAGGCACCGCTGCGACTTCCAGGCATTCACGCACTGGACTATCGGCAATGGCGCTCTGAGCCTCTGCGGCAAAATTCTCGACATAAATAAATAGCTCGCTGCCAGAATCCCGCAGAGCAAAATTCAGCTCGCGCGGGGCTAAACGGATATTAAGCGGAACAAAAAGAGCACCGAGCTGGGTGACCGCAAACATCGTTTCTAAAAACGCTGCGTGGTTGGCACCTAAGAATGCCACCCGGCTGCCGCGGGAAATTCCTCTGGCGCGCAGCGCGTCGCTAAGCTGATCGATGCGCCCGGCCAGCTGGGCATAATTGAAGCTCACCCCGGCATGGATCACCGCTGCGTGTTGCGCTGATTTCACCCTGCGGCGGTGAATCCAGTTGCCAAACCCTTTATTTAACATCTGTCACTCATTTCGCTATTTCTGTCGCGGTGCTATCGCTGTGGCTGCCCGGGTTAGCTAGGCGTAGAAACGGTAGAGGCCACGGGAAACTACTGCAGGCTTGCTCGCTCCTTCGACCTCGATCACCTGGTCTACGGCAATCTGGTAGCCGCCCTTAACCTCATCCACTTCGGCGATAGTGGCCTTCATTCGTATCTTCGAACCCACCGGAACCGGGGAGGGGAAGCGGACCTTTTCCAAGCCGTAGTTCACCCGGGTCTTTACCCCGGTCACGTCGAAAAGTTCTGACCAGAAAGCGATCTGCAGGCTCAGCGTCAGGTACCCGTGGGCGATGGGGCCACCGAAAGGACCCTCCTTCGCCTTTTCTGGATCGGTGTGGATCCACTGGTGGTCATCGGTTGCGTCCGCGAAGGTGTTCACCTGTTCCTGGGTCACTACTCGATAATCGCTGTAGCCTAGCTCCTTGCCGGCAGCGGTTGCGATGTCTTCGTAGCTCAAGATGGTCTGTGCCATGGTGTGTCTCCTGTTAGTTAGTTTCTGGGCTTTTGTTGAATCAGTAGTTCTAGCGGAAGGCGCTGATACCGGTAATAGCGCGTCCGATAATCAACGAGTTGATTTCGTGAGTACCCTCGTAGGAATAAATCGCCTCGGCATCCGCGTGGTGGCGAGCGACATTGTGTTCCAGCAGAATTCCGTTGCCGCCACAGACCTCTCTGGCAAGCGCCACGGTTTCTCGCAGCATCCGGGCGGTGAACATCTTGGCCATAGCCGAGTTCTCATCGCGGTATACCCCAGCGTCTTGTTGCTGAGTTAGGCGCACCACCATTGCCAAACTAGCGGTGACATTGGAAAGCATGTGCGCAAGCTTCTCTTGAATGAGCTGAAATGATGCCAGTGGTTTGCCGAATTGAGTACGCTTGGCGACATAGTTACGCGCTGCCTCGTAGGCACCCGCGGCGACTCCGGTGGCAATCCAGGCAACGTCAGAACGCATATTACGCAAACAGGCCGCAACGTCAGCGAAGGAATTAATTTCTTTGAGCCTCGCTGAATCTGGAACCCACACGTCATCCAGTTCGATATCGGCATTCTGCATGATCCGCAGGCTTGCCTTCCCGGTAATCTTCCGAATTACCACCCCCGAGTTGCCGGTGGGCACCAAGAAGCATTTGACCTGCGAATCGGCCGCATCGCGAGCAAAGATTGCCAGCGCATCGGCTTGGGCGGCCCCGCCAATCCAGCGTTTCGCGCCATCGATTCGCCATCCGTCGGTGCCCCCGCGCTTTTCGGAGACAGCTGATGTGGCCAAGCCTCCGGCGATATCCGAACCATGGTCCGGTTCGGTCAAGGCGAAAACTCCCTTGTATTTAAAGGAAGTAATCAGCGGGTCAAGTTCGGCCACTTGTTCAGCGCTGCCGCCTAGGTTTACCGTGGTACGAAATAAACCTGCCTGCGCGTTGTAAAAGGTCACCACCGAAGCATCCACTCGACCCATTTCAAAATTTCGAAATCCCCCGTACAACCCCGAGGGTTTCTGCCCTGCTTCTCTGAGCTCCGGCGGGTCCATCAAGTCCGCCTCGATCAGTGGCGCAATAATCTGTTCAGGAAATTCCCCGCGTTCCCAATAGTTATTAACTATCGGGCAAACGTGCTGATCAAGTACCGCACCCAACCGTGCCAAAGCCGCGCGTTCTGGCTCGCTCAGGAGATCTTTGAAGCCGTAGAGGTCGCTGCCGGTGACTGCTTGCATCAACCATCAACTCCTAGGACTCGCATCGCGTTTCCCTTTAGAATTCCTGGGCGTACCGAATCCTTAAGTTCTAGCTCCCCGAAGGCACCCATCCATTTCTGCGGGGTGATCAACGGATAATCGGTACCGAATAAGAGCTTGCCAGCCAATACGTTATTTCCCATTTTCACCAGCGAGGCAGGGAAATACTTTGGGCTCCAGCCTGACAGGTCGATGTACACGTTCGCTTTATGCGTGGCAATTGAATTTGCTTCATCCTGCCAAGGCACCGACGGGTGCGCCATGATGATGGTCAAGTGCGGGAAGTCGGCTGCCACGTCATCGAGTAATAACGGATTTGAGTATCGAAGCTTG
>DNHA01000250.1 GCA_003486025.1 Micrococcaceae bacterium
CGATGCTCAGCTGCAGTTCGCTAAAGCATTTGCCCACCGTTCGCGGACCGCTGCGCAGTTTGATCAGGTTTCAGGGCTGCTCGACGGTTCCGTAGTCTTAGATGATCTGGCCCTAGACACCGACCTGCGCTGGTCATTGGCGATCGCATTGACCGCCGGGGCGCGAATGGATACCGCCCAGCTCGATGAGATGCTTGCCAAGGATGACACCGCCAAGGGCAAGGCCAGCTGGCACACTGCCCGGGCCGCGCGCCCTACCGCCGAAGCGAAAAACGAAGCCTTTACGGCTGCCACGTCGGCAACGCTGTCCAACGTCCAGCAAGGCGCAGTCATTTCGGGCTTCAATATTTCTCATGACCAGTCACTGCTTGATGGTTTCACCGAGCCTTACTTTGGGCTTCTGGTCAAGGCATGGGAGAGCTACTCGCATGAGATGGCGAAGCAGATCGTCTTGGGCTTCTACCCAAGTTCGGCAGTTTCACAGAAGACAATTGATCTCACTGATGAGTTTTTGTCGGGTCTCGGCGGGAAGCATCCCGCGATGCGCCGCCTATTGATTGAATGCCGTGCCGATGTGCAGAGAGCTTTGGCTGCCCAGTCCACGGATGCTACGGCCTAATATTTAGTCTGCGCCCATGGTGTGCGTTGTTGTTCGATATCGGTACGGTACCTAATAGCCAAGGTGCCTACGTTTCGTGCTTCAACGCACACCATAAGCTTCTTAAAGGGTGGAAGAATAGCAGTATGGACCTCTCGCAGCACAACTATCAGATCGCCATCGAGTGGACCGGCAATCGCGGAACTGGAACCGACACCTACCGCGGTTATGGCCGGGAGCACATCATCCGGGCGGATGGGTTGCCGGACATCGCCGGCACTGCAGATCCGACCTTTCACGGGGATAAAGATCGCTGGAACCCCGAACAGCTTCTGCTCGCTGCGTTGAGCCAATGCCATATGCTCTCTTATCTCCACGTAGCGGTGACCCACGGCGTAGTGATCACCGGCTATCAAGATCAGGCTTCGGGCACCTTAAGATTAAACCGAGACAATAGCGGAGAGTTCACCCAAGTGGTTCTCCGTCCGCAGGTATCTTTAGCCGACGATTCTCAACGAGAGCTCGCAGATTCGTTGCATGAACAAGCCAATAGGGTCTGCTTCATCGCCAGGTCCGTGAATTTTCCGGTTCTCCACGAACCTGTCACCGCGTAATTTAGGAATCTATTAATGAGTGAAATAAACCCGCTGCCTCACACAGTGAAGCGCGATCCGATGAGTAACCCAGTAGTCACCGGCCCATCTTCCGATGAATTCCTCAAGCTGGCTCAGGAACCGGTAGATGTTTCCGATTATGCGGGGACTTTCTATGAAGAAGTCGGTGGCCGCGAGGTCTTCGCCCGACTGAGTGAGAATTTTTATGCCTCCGTTGCCGACGATGAAGAATTTAAGGCCATGTACCCAGAAAAGGATCTGTTCCCCGCTCAGATCCGCCTGCAACTGTTTCTAGAACAATATTGGGGTGGCCCAACTTCATACTCCGAGCATCGTGGACATCCGCGCCTGCGCATGCGCCATATGCCGTATGTCGTTAACCCGCATAACCGCGATGTCTGGTTGGCACATATGAACAAGGCAATCGACCAGTTAGAACTGCCGATGCTTCATGCCGAAACATTACGGGAATACTTCGACCGCGCGGCCCATTCCCTGCTCAACGCGTCAAGCTAAACGCCATCAAGAGAATGCTCCGCACTGGTCTAGCCGGTGCGGAGCATTCTGTTATCAGAGCAGAGACGCCGAACGGCGCAGGAGAACATGGCCTTGTCCATTGCTGACGCGGATCCAATTTCCCTGACGCAGGATCCTGCTTTGCCCACCTGACGACAAGAAACCTAGTGCGTGCATAGCAAAGGCGGCGCCCAGCGGGAGGCTGGCTTTCGTGCTTTCCATCTCGGCAGACCAGATGCGCTGGCGTATCTGGGCAACAACGGGTTTGCCTGGATTTTCCGGCAAAGCCTGAGCGACCGCATCGATACCCGACTGCGCTGCCGCTGCCAGCTCGGTATCTGCAACATTTCCGGCTTCTACCCAGCCGGACATCGGCACAGTAATGCCGGCCCATACTGGATTTTCTTCTACCGGAGGGAGAATAAACTCGGTGTTTGCTTGCCCCATTCGCGCCAGACGATCTTGAATGGCCGCGATGGAGTAGCAGGCATTGCTCTGGGCTTCATTTACCAGGCGATGCACACGCATTCCTAGAATGGTGTAGTCGCCTTGGCCAAGTTGCGCGGGAACCAGCACCGGCACATAAACTGCCAGCGCAGTTCCACGCACGGTGAGCAACGCTCCGTCGTCTTCGATAGCTTTGGCTCGACTGAGTAAGTTAGCTAAATCGCTGACTGAATTGGAGTCTTCAAAAACAAGTGAATCACTGGCCATAGCCTAATGCTCTCATGACTTGGGCCTAACTTTCCGGCGCATTCATCGGTTTTCGTCACATGCGACAGTTCCCGCACGGTGCCGTCACGTGAATATTCGAACTTGTCGCGATAGAGTTTTCAAAGTCATCGTCAGCACGTCAAGGAGTTCAACATCGTGACCGAAGAACTGGGCACTACACAAATCCTGCTGGATTTGTTGGATCTGGACGGATCCGAACAGGCTCGCACCGATGAAGATATTTTTATCGGCAAGACTCCTCGCCAATCGAGAACTAGGGTTTTTGGCGGTCAAGTATTGGCTCAGTCTGTCATTGCCGGTTCACGCACGGTCCTTGAGGGGCGTGCGATCCACTCCCTGCACGGCTATTTTCTGCGTCCCGGCGATCCGACACAAAATATTACCTTTGGCGTTCAACGGTTGCGTGATGGTCGTTCATTCTCGGCTCGCAGAGTCCACGCCTATCAAAATGGCGTGCCTATCCTTTCGATGATTGCCTCCTTCCAGGAACCGGCCAAAGGGCTCGACCACTCGGACGCTGTGCCTTTTGACGTCCCGGCTCCAGAAACTCTGCCTAAGACGGCTGACATCATCGGTCACTTCGACCACCCGGTAGCCCACGAATGGGCCTACGAACGACCATTCGACATGCGCCACATTACCGAACCGGTTTACCTTCCCGGCTACGAGAAAAACGAAGCGATGGCTGCAGTCTGGATGCGTACCACCGCTCCTATGCCAGATGATCCGGTTCTCCACCGCGCCGCGTTGGCCTACGCAAGTGACTACATGCTGCTCGAACCAGTCATCCGCCGCCACGGCATCAGCTGGATTCATCGAGGTTTGAGTATCGCCAGCTTAGACCATGCAATGTGGTGGCACCGGGAATTCCGTGCAGACGAATGGCTCCTCTATGTACTGCGCTCCCCCAGCGCGTCTTCTGCGCGCGGTCTGGGAACAGGGCAAATCTTCAATGCGGCCGGTGAGCTGGTAGCTACGGTAGCCCAAGAAGGAATGGTCCGCATTCCAGAGTTGGATCAGGACCTGAAGTAATTCTCAGACTGGATTCAAACCCTAAGTGAGATCGGCTAAGCATGCCAAGCGAACATTTGTTCCAATTATTATGCCGAAGATTGCCGCTTGTTCTGCTTTTCCGCACGTAGTTCCAGCGCTGGTAAGCATCTCCCCGTACTTGGCGTCTAGCTGACACCGTCTCCAGATTCTAGGCGTCGAGCTCCCGCTCCTTGGCTTGCGAGGGCATCATCCGGATTCAGCAACGAACATGCCTCCATCGACAGGCAACCGCATCCGATGCACCCCATCAGCCGGTCTTCGAGTTCTTCGATGGCTCGACGACGATGCTCTAATACACGTTTCCATTCGGTAGACGCGCGTTTCCAATCAGCTTCAGAAGGAATGGTATCCATGGGTACCGGTTCGAGCGCATGGCGGATGTCCGCCAGTGGAATTCCGAGTTTACTGCCAACGGAGATGAGCGAGATCCGCCGTAACATATGCCGTGGATAGCGTCGCTGGTTACCTGCGGTACGTGTTGAATGGATCAATCCAATGTCTTCGTAATAATGAAGAGCCGACTTCGCGACGCCTGTGCGCTCACTGACTTGTCCGATTCCCAGTAGCTCTTGCCCAGGATTGTTATTGTCGCTCAAATTTCCTCCCTGTGCGAAGCATCACCGATCAGTAAATTGACCTCAAGCTTACTTGAGGTTCTAGGCTGAAGATAGTTGGCACCCGATCCCAAGGGATTTCGGTGTGGGAGATTGAATCTCAGTGATTCCAAAGCAAAGGACGATTCACGTATGCAGAGCTTGTCCGCGGATTTCCGCGATGCATTTCGCGCTCACCCCGCAGGGGTAGCGCTTATTACCGCCACTGTCGATGGCATTCCTCACGGACTGACGATCTCAAGTCTCGCTTCGCTATCGATCGATCCCGTGGCTGTTTCGTTTTCGCTGGCTAAGGAATCCGGGGCAGCTGGAGCGGTGCTAGCTGCAAGCACTTTCCTGATCCATATGCTCGGCGAAGACCATGAAGAACTGGCGGATAATTTCGCCCGGCCTGGCGCTCCACGATTCACAACAGATCAGGGTTGGACGTTCCTGCCGACGGGGGAACCGTATTTTGATAAGGCCCCGACGGCTTTGCGCGCACAAATCCATTCCTCAATTAGCGTCGGTGGGTCCCGTCTCATAGCGGCTGAAATTCTCGAGGTCATCAAGGGCGAACCCGCACAGCATTTGGTGCACCAGAACCGCAAATATCTGAAGCTCCCAGCTCTTCTCCCCGGAACGGGTCACTGATAGTTGATTAAATGCGCTGACTTTTGCGCAGCAAAAAGCGCCGAGGTCCCCACGATAATTTCGTGGTGGCCCCGGCGCTTCGCTTTGTTCTTAGTCGCGAGTCAGGCGACGGTGGGTCACGCGGTGCGGCTTAGCTGCATCCGCTCCCAAACGCTCAACCTTATTGTCTTCGTAAGACTGGAAGTTACCTTCGAACCAGTACCAGCTCGAAGGATTTTCTTCGGTGCCCTCGTAAGCCAGAATGTGAGTGGCCACTCGGTCCAGGAACCAGCGATCGTGCGAGACGACCACTGCGCAACCTGGGAAGTCGAGCAGAGCGTTCTCCAAAGACGAAAGAGTCTCAACGTCCAAGTCGTTAGTAGGCTCATCGAGCAGCAACAGGTTGCCACCCTGCTTCAAGGTCAGCGCCAGGTTTAAGCGGTTGCGCTCACCACCGGAAAGCACACCTGCCTTCTTCTGCTGGTCAGGACCCTTGAAACCGAAAGCCGAGACGTAGGCACGCGAAGGCATTTCGACCTGACCGACCTGGATGTAGTCGTTGCCTTCGGAGACAACTTCCCAAAGGGACTTTTCCGGATCAATATTTTCGCGGTTCTGGTCGACGTAGGAAATCTTGACGGTCTCGCCAATCTTCAGTGTTCCTCCGTCGATTTCTTCCATGCCTACGATGGTCTTGAACAGCGTCGACTTACCGACACCGTTAGGACCAATCACGCCGACAATGCCGTTACGTGGAAGCGAGAAAGAAAGTCCTTCGATGAGCACGCGCTCCCCGAAGCCCTTCTTCAGATTCTCAGCTTCAATAACAACCTGGCCCAGACGAGGGCCTGG
>DNHA01000279.1 GCA_003486025.1 Micrococcaceae bacterium
CATAGACCAGTCTGGCTGCTTTTATGATACCCATATGTTTACCCTTGCTTCCATGTATTGTTTACGTTTTTCAATTGTAGATGAAAATACTATAGAAGTCAAGTATGGCACATAAATATAGAAGGTATTGCATCCCCGGCGCGAAAACCAGCCAGGGACACAATACCTTCTGTCTTTTACGTTATCTGCAGCTGCACATTCCATGCCTTCCGCTTTTACGCGTTCCGGCAGCCGTGCCTTATCCGTTTCCTACCTTACCATACACGGCTTCTTATGGTCAAACTTCCAGCCAGGGATCAGGTACTGCATGGATACTGCATCATCGCGTGACCCCAAACCATGTTCAAGGTAGAGTTCGTGAGCTTGCTGTACACGATCCATATCCAGGGTGACGCCCAGTCCTGAACGCTGCGGGACCTTGATTTCTCCGTCACGAATCAGCAATGGTTCTTCGGTCAGTCCTTGACCGTCTTGCCAGATCCAGTGGGTATCCAGCGCGGTGATCTCCCCGGGGGCAGCCGCGCCAACCTGGGTGAACATCGCCAATGAGACATCAAAGTGGTTGTTGGAGTGCGAACCCCAGGTCAAACCGAATTCATTGCACAACTGAGCCACTCGCACCGAACCGGACATGGTCCAGAAATGCGGGTCAGCCAACGGGATATCTACCGCATTGGTGCGTACCGCATGGGCCATTTCCTGCCAATCGGTGGCAATCATGTTCGTGGCTGTCTGCAGACCGGTGGCGCGGCGGAATTCGCTCATGACCTCGCGGCCGGAGAACCGGCCTTCCGGACCACAAGGATCCTCGGCGTAGGCGACGATTCCCTGCATACGCTGACCCAAGCGAATGGCATCTTTTAACAGCCAGCCGCCGTTAGGGTCCAGGGTAATGCGGGCCTCGGGGAAACGCTGTTTCAACGCAATGACCGCGTCCACTTCAGCGTCACCGTCTTGGACACCGCCCTTGAGCTTGAAGTCCTTGAATCCATAACGCGCCTGTGCCGCCTCGGCCAAGCGAACTATGGCCTCAGGGGTCATCGCTTCTTCGCGCCGTACCCGCTCCCAGCCGTCCGCACCCTGCGGTTCGCGCAGGTAGGGAAGATCGGTCTGGTCCTGGTTGCCCACGTAGAACAGGTAACCGAGCATAGGCACCGCATCGCGCTGCTGGCCGTCACCGAGTAGCTCGGCCACGGGTACGCCGAGGAACTGGCCGTGCAGGTCAAGCAGCGCAGATTCAAGCGCGGTGACCGCGTGGACGGTGGTGCGCAGATCAAAGGTTTGAGCACCGCGCCCGCCGGCATCACGATCTGCGAAACGCTGGGAAACCTGTCGTAGAAGTGAACGATATTTGGCCACCGGAGCGCCGGTAAGCAGTGCGCCGGCCTCTTCGATGGTCGAGCGGATTGCCTCGCCGCCCGGCACCTCACCGAGGCCGGTGCGGCCCTCGGAATCGGTCACGATGGTGATATTGCGAGTAAAGAATGGCCCGTGCGCTCCGGAGAGGTTCAGGAGCATTGAATCGTGACCGGCGACGGGGATGACCTGGACCGAGGCGATTGTTGGTTGATTGCTCATCTATTACTCTCCAGCAATTTTCAGTGTGCCATCAATACGACGGGTCAGGTTCCAAGGATTATCCGNNTCCGTGCCAATTGGCTTGGGCAGAAGTCCGTCAGGGAAGTTCTGGTAGGCGACCGGACGCAGGAATCGTTCGATCGCCAGGGTGCCGACCGAGGTGGTCTGCGGATCAGAGGTGGCAGGGAATGGTCCGCCATGAACCATGGCATGTCCCACCTCAACGCCGGTTGGCCAGCCGTTGACCAGAATGCGTCCCACCTTGGTTTCCAACGTGGGGATGACCGCCGCGGCTGCTTCATGATCAGAATCGGTCAGCTGCAAGGTCGCGGTGAGCTGGCCCTCCAGCTTGGTGAGCGCGGTCTTCAATTCTTCCGCATTTGCATAGCGGATAACCAGCGAAGCTGCACCGAAGATTTCATCTTGCAGCACCGGGTTGCTCAGCAACTGCTCAACGTTTGAGGAGTAAATGGTCGGAGCTGGAGCGTTTTCGCCGGCGCCTTCGACCCCGCGGCCCAACAGCTCAACACCTTCCTGGCCGCCCAGGGCTTCGACACCCTGGTTCCAGGACTTGTAGATTCCCGCAGTGAGCATGGTCTGGCCCGCAGTGTTGGGGGCCTGGCCGCTGACAGCCTGGGCGAACGCGTCACCGGCTTTGCCGACGGGAACGAAGACCAAGCCGGGGGCGGTGCACAGCTGGCCTGAGGATCCGGCCACCGAAGCCAGGTAAGCCTGGGCCTGTGCGTCAGGATCCTGGGTAAGGGCGCCCTCGAAGAAAATCACCGGGTTGATGGAGCTCATCTCGGCGTACACCGGGATAGGTTCCGGGCGAGCGGCGGCGGTGGCCATCAGCGCGGTACCGCCAGAACGCGAACCGGTGAAGCCCACAGCCTTGATCGCCGGATCAGCGACTAGCGCCTGGCCAATGGATGCACCGGGGCCGTAGACCAGTGAGAAGACACCGGGGTGCAGGCCGAGGTCGGCAACTGCCTTGGTGATGGCCTGACCTACAATTTCGCTGGTGCCAGGATGGGCATTATGCGCCTTGAAGACCACCGGGCAGCCGGCCGCAAACGCCGAGGCGGTGTCGCCGCCGGCGGTGGAGAATGCCAGTGGGAAGTTGGAAGCGCCAAAGACTGCAACCGGGCCCACGGCGATCTTGCGCTGGCGGATATCCACGCGAGGCGCCGGCTTGCGATCTGGCATCGCCGGGTCAACGCGGACACCATGCTGGTCTCCCTGGCGGACGACCTTCGCAAACAAGCGCAACTGGCCGGTGGTGCGTCCGCGCTCGCCGGTCAGGCGTGCCTCGGGCAGTCCGGTCTCAGCCATGGCGCGAGCTACCAGTTCGGTGCCAACGGCCTCGATGTTATCGGCAATGGCGTCCAGGAAATCTGCGTGTTTTGCCGGATCCAGAGAACGGAAGGATTCGAATGCTTCCGCGGCCGCCGCGGTGGCGGTCTTCAGCTGCTGTTCATCGATCAGAGAATAGGCAGGTTCCAAAGGCTCATTGATGGCCGGGTTATAGCCGTGAACCGCACGCCCGGTGCCGGTGGTGCTGATGCCGGCGAGGATGGACTGTCCGGTCAAATTCTGGGTTGTGGTGCTCATAAATTACTCCTAAGTCGACGAGTAGGTGTGTCGGGGAGGATTGAAATCTGCTTAGAGGCTCGCACCGGCAGGAACGATGCCTGCCTGCTGGATCAAGGCTGTAAGATCCGCAAGATCCTTTTCGGTCAAGTCCTGGAGTGGTGGGCGTACCGGGCCGGAATCGCGGCCGATGGCCTTCAGTCCGCCCTTGACGATGGAAACACCGTAGCCCTTCACTCGATCGCGGATCTCCAGGTATGGAAGGACAAAGCGGTTCAGCTTCTCATTGACCGCGACGCGGTCCTGGGCGCGGACATCCTTATAGAAGTCCAAAGCGAACTCAGGAACGAAGTTGTACATCGCCGAGGAGTAGGTGCTCATGCCCAGCTGCAGCAGTGGCAGCGCGAAGGTTTCCGCGGTCGGCAGTCCGCCCAGGTAAAACAGCCGGTCACCGTTCTTGGCGTAGACCTTGGTGAGGTGCTCGATATCACCCAGCGCATCCTTGAAGCCAATGAAGTTTTCGTGGTTCTCCGCCAAGCGGGCCACGGTCTCCGCAGAGTAGATGGCGTTGGCGCGGTTGTAGACAATCACGCCGGTCTTGGTTGCGGAGCAGATTGCCGAAACGTGCTCATATAAGCCGTCCTGATCGCATTCGGTCAGGTAAGGAGGCAGCAGCAGCAAGCCTTCGGCGCCTGCGGCTTCCGCATCCTGCGCGTTCTGGATGGCCTGCTTGGTGGAGCCTCCGGCCGAGGCCAGAACGGGAACTCGTGAACCAGCCTCTTCGACTGCCATGCGCACTACCTTGGATGCTTCCTCGGCAGTTAGGGCGAATCCTTCGCCTGTGCCACCGGCTGCGAAGAGTCCTGCTACGTCGAAGCTCGACTGCCAGTCCAGGTGGCTGCGGTAGGCTGCCTCGTTGACCTCGAGGTTCTCGTCGAAAGCTGTGACAGGGAAGGAGAGCAAGCCGTCTTTGAGTTTGTCGGCGAGTTCGAGAGGGGTGTACTGAGCCATGGAAATGTCCTTTTCTTATTCGGCCGACGCATTGCCGGCCGAAGGTGGGTGGAACGTGTTCGTTGATCCCAGCGTATGGACGTTCTATGATGCCTGTCCAAGCCCATATTTATATTGTTTGATACCCTCTGAGCATCATTGAAGTGAGTGGCCTCCGCAAGGATGATCAATGGTGCAATCCGCCCTTGATGATGTCCACCAATCCGCCAAGGGCAGGGTTGCGTGATTCCCGGCTCCAGATCGCGTGCAACTCGACCGGGTCATCGGTAATTTCCGCCAACCGCAGGTAGCGCACGCCATCCACACCCAGAAGTTTGGCGCTTTCAGGCACAAAGGCGATTCCACGTCCTGCCGCGACCAGAGCCACCATGGTCAGGATCTGGCTGACCGTATGACGCACGTTCTTGTGCTCCACCTCGACTCTCCGGACCACCAGATCATAAAAGTATCGGGCTTTAATCGGCGAATGCATGATGAGCGCCTCGTCACGAAGATCCGCGAAGAGGATGTCACGCGGTAATGTCGCAAGGCGGTGTCCACTGGGCACGGCAACGAAGAGGCCTTCAGAGAATAAGAGAGCCGATTCAAAAAGCTTCTCGTCAAAGGGCGGCCTGGCCAGACCCATGTCAAGATCGCCGTCGAGCAGTGCGTTGACCTGCTCGTGAGTGACCAATTCCGAAAGATCGAGGTGGACCTTGGGCATGCGCTCGCTGATCTCCGCCAGCAATGGCCCGAGCAGGCTGAAGCCGGACGCCGCGGTAAAGCCAATGCGGATTTCACCCAGTTGCCCGGCGGCAATCCGCCGGGCATTATCCGGGGCCCTCTCGGCGGCAACGACCAGGCGTTTGGCATCGATGAGGAAGGCGTGGCCCGCCGCGGTCAGTGCAACCCGCCGGTTGTCCCGGTCCAGTAGTTCGACGCCGACCGAACGTTCCAGCTTTTGAATCTGACGGCTGAGCGGCGGCTGAGTCATATTCAGCCGCTCGGCTGCTCGTCCAAAATGGAGTTCTTCGGCGACCGCAACAAAACTGCGGGCTTGATCCAGAGTAAACATTCAATACCTTTCAGGCATCATTCCATGCATAGTTGACCTTGGACATGCATCATATCTGTTTCTTAGGCTGTACCCGAGGCCAAATGAGTGATCTGTTTCACCTGATCGCTTGTGCCTGGCCACGTCCACTCGCAACCATAGGAGAATCTCCCGTGAAAAATCGTATGACCCGACGCGCAATGCTTTCACTCACCGCAGCAGGTGCCGCTCTGGCTCTGACCGCATGCGGCGGAAATGTGGGAGGCAGCAGCGACGCATCGTCTGCCGAATTTCCCAACGGTCCAGTGACTCTCACCGTAGGCCAGGCACCAGGTGGTTCCACCGACCTGATCGCACGTGCGGCTGCCGAAGGCATGGCCGAATCGCTAGGCGTCTCGATGCCAGTCGTAAACAAGCCAGGTGCCAACGGCGCCCTGGCCACTAAAGAAGTCGCAGCCATGGCTCCCGATGGGCAGAACTTGATTCTGCTCAACGCCTCGCTGATCACCATCACCCCGCTGGCCGTTTCGGAAGACGAAGTGGTCTCCCTCGACGACCTTGATGTTTTGATGGGCCTGTCCCAGGATGACTACGTCATGGTCGCGAGCACCGCTTCGGGTGTGAAAAATCTCGATGACATCAAGAGCAGTGATAAGAAGCTGTCCTTCGGCACCACCGGCGTGGGAACGGGTTCACAGTTGGCCCAGGAGCTGCTCTTGGCCCAGGCCGAGATTGACGGAACCACTGTTCCTTTCGACTCCGGATCCCCGGCGCTGACAGCCGTCATGGGTGATCAGGTTCAGGTATCCACCGTCCAGCTCGGCGAAGCCAAGCCGCAGATCGACGCCGGTACGGTCACCCCGATTGTGGTCTTCTCCAAGGATCGTAATGAGTTCCTTCCTGACGTACCCACTGCCATCGAATCCGGCTACGAAGTTCCAGTTTCCCAGTACCGTGCCATCGCAGCCCCTAAGGGCCTGAATGATGCGGCGAAGGAAAAGCTTGTTGCCTCCATCCAGGATGCGGTCGCCGCAGATAGCTACAAGGACTTCAACAAGCAGAACCTGTTGACCGCTCATGAAGTTTCGGGCGAAGAAGTCGTGACCGAATGGACCGAACTGGCTGCCAAGTACAAGGAACTGACCGAAGAGCACAACATCTCGCTGGCAGGCAAGTAGCTTTCAGCTACCGGCCCCCAACCCGAAAGCGAGAATCAAAGGATGAACGTAATGGATGCGAAAAAGGCAGAGATTAAACAGGAGAAAGTGCCTGCTGATCTCGACGTCATGCCAAACGCTGACGAAGAAGAGACCCTCACTCCGGAAGAACTCGCCGCCCAGTGGGAGGCGGAAGCACCGGATCCAGCGGGGCCTATCGCAAACCTGCTTTCTTCCCTGGTAGTTCTTGCACTGAGCGTCACCGGCATGGTGATCTCCCTCGGGTTGGGGCTGGGCACCCCCGCGGCCCCGGCTGCCGGAATGTGGCCATTTATCATCACGCTGATCGCGGCGGTGATGTCGGTGGTGCAGATCATCGTGGGCCGCACCGGTGGCAAGGACGGCGAGAAATTCAGTTCCATGAGCTGGTACGCGGTCATTGGATTCGCCACGCTGATCCTCATGGTGGTGCTGATGCCGCTGATTGGATTTGAAATCCCCTCGCTGTTGTTGTGCTTCGTCTGGATGCGCTGGTTGGGCGGCGAACGCTGGAGGTCCGCTACGATCTACTCGATTCTGATCGTTGGAGCCTTCTACGCAATCTTTATCGCCGCACTTGGCACCACCATTCCCCGACTGTTCTAAGTCGCACGTAAAGGTTTAATCGCATGGAATTCTTCGGACCGGTCTTAGACGGCTTCAACGTCGTACTTGACCCCACAAATCTTTTGTACTGCCTGCTCGGCGTGGTCGTCGGCATGCTCATCGGTGTACTTCCGGGCCTCGGGCCGGCAGCTACCATCGCGATCTTGCTGCCCATGACCTACGGCGTTGAGCCGGTGACCGCGATCATCATGCTGGCGGGTATCTTCTATGGCGCCCAGTATGGCGGCACCATCACCTCGGTGCTGCTTCGTCTACCGGGTGAAGCCAGCAGCGTGGTGACAGTCTTCGACGGTTACGTCATGGCTAAACAAGGCCGGGCAGGCACTGCCCTGGGCATTGCCGCCATCGGCTCCTTCTTCGGTGCCACGATCTCTATTATTGGCTTGACGTTCCTGGCTCCGTTGGTTGCCAGCTTTGCGCTGGACTTCGGCCCGCCGGAATACACGGCCTTGGCAATGCTGGGCATCTTGCTTGTCGCGACGATTTCAGGCGGCACCAAAATCAAGGCGATTATCGCCGCAGCAGTGGGTCTTTTCCTGGCCACGATTGGTCGTGACGGTTTTACCGGCGCTGAACGCTTCACCTTTGGCAACCTTTCGCTGGCAGATGGCATCGATTTTGTTCCCATCGCCATGGGCCTCTTTGGTGTTGGTGAGATTCTCTACAACCTAGAGGAACGCCACCGTGCGGCGACAGCCCCGATGAAGGTTTCAAATGTCTGGCCTAAGGGCAAAGACATCAAAGAAGCTTCCGGTGCTATTGGCCGCGGCTCGGTGCTCGGTTTCTTCTTGGGCATTCTTCCCGGCGGCGGCGCGACCATTGCCTCGCTGGCTTCCTATGCCATGGAAAAGAAGACCGCAAAGGATCCTTCGCGCTTCGGCAAAGGTGCCATCGAAGGTGTGGCAGGCCCGGAGTCTGCAAACAATGCTGCCGCGACCAGCTCATTCATCCCGTTGCTGACCTTGGGTATCCCGGCGAACGCCACCATGGCCATCATCTTCGGTGCGCTATTGATTCAGGGAATCACTCCAGGCCCGCAGCTGATCAGCAATGACCCCCAGCTGTTCTGGGGCGTGGTGAACTCGATGTACATCGGCAATATTCTCTTGCTGATCATGTCGATCCCGCTGATTGGCGTCTTTGTTCGAATTCTTCGGATTCGTGCGGCGATCCTTGCCCCGATCACCGCGTTGATCACCATGCTCGGTGCCTACACCATACGAAACTCGATGTTCGACGTATTGCTGGTTGTCATCTTCGGTGCCATTGGCTACTTGATGAAGAAGTTCGGTTTTGAACCTGGACCGCTGGTGCTCGCGTTCGTGCTTGGCAGCCTGCTCGAATCAAACCTGCGACGCTCGTTGCTGGTCTTGGAAGGAGATCCCACAGGTTTCTTTACCCGGCCAATTTCGGCCACGTTGCTGGTGCTCTTCGTCTTCGTAGCGGTGTGGCCAATGATCAAGAGTGTTATCGACAAGCGTAGGTCCGGCTCTCTTGCAGCCTTGGCAACGCAGGAAAAAGAAAAGGAAAACGCATGAGCATCATCGTCGGATACGTGCCCACCAATGTCGGGGAGGCGGCGGTAACCGCTGCCATTGCCGAAGCCAAATTGCGCCAAGAGGAGCTGCTGATCGTCAACTCTTCACGTGCCGGGGCACTGGTGGACAAAAACACTGCCTCGGCCCAAGACCTGGAAAGGATCCTGGGGAACGCGGCGCAGGCGGGCGTCCAGGCAAAGGTTCTGGAATCAAGCTACCGTGATGATCTGGCTGAAGAGTTTCTTGGTCTCGCGGATCAGCACGGCGTCTCGCTCATTGTGATCGGTTTGCGCCAGCGCTCCCAGGTAGGAAAATTCATCATGGGCTCGCATGCCCAGCGGATCCTCTTGCAGGCCCAGCACCCGGTACTGGCGGTTAAGCCGGAATAGGTATTACTTTGACCGCAGTGGACACTGCGTCACCGCGCTGAACGTGGAAAATTGATGGGTGCCCTTTGGCTAGCGAACAGCTACGCCGAAGGGCACCCATTTGTTGTTCTGTACGCAGACTGCGGCCGCAGAGTTCAGGCGTTCTTTCCGGCCTCGGATTCCAATCTTGAGATTGAATTGCCTAAATGCACCCGCATGGCAGCTGCCGCGGTCAGCGCATTTCCCGAGGCTACCGCCTGGCGAATTGTCTCGTGTTCGGCCATTACAGACCCCAGGCGATCAGAGGCGCCGGATATCCCGGTCTCGAATCGTTGGCGGGGCATGGCGATCAAGGCGGGGCCGAAAGTCGTCACTGCCTGGATGAAGTACGCATTGCCCGTGGCGCGGGCCAGTGCCAGATGGAATTCATAGTCGCAACTCATGCTTTGCGCGGCGTTGCCCTCGGCAGCCTCAAATCCTTGCAGTGCCTGGTCCATGGAATGAAGATCATTGTCCTGGTGATGCATCGCGGCCAGAGCCGCCGCCTCGGTCTCGAACCCCAAGCGGTATTCCAGCAGCTGCCGGCGTTCTTCCAAGGTCCGCGGAATTCTGCTGTTGTGCTCGCCATCCTGGGCTGGGGGAGTGAGCGCAAAGCTGCCCGCGCCACGCCGGGTGTGAACTAACCCCTCGGCTTGCAGGCGGGTGATAGCTTCGCGCACTACCGTGCGTGAGACGCCATGCTCGGTTATCAACGAGTTCTCACTGGGGAGTTTTTCGCCGGCAGTAATCTGTCCACTGATGATCTGCTCACGAAGATACTCGACCAAAGTAGTAGTCAGATTTGGTTTCACGCTATGCATCCTTAAAGAGTAGTCGCCGTTGCTCACGCTTGGCGAGCAACGGCGACGTAGAGGCGTTATTAGGCGATGCCGAACTCAACCGATTCGGTAGTCCAGGCTCGCGCCTGGTCGCTGAAGCTGAATCCCAAGCCCGGGCGGTTAGGCACGATCATCCGGCCATCCTTGGTTTCGAGGCGTTCGTTGAACAGCGGGTCCAGCCAGTCGAAGTGCTCCACCCATGGCTCGCGTGGGTAGGCGGCGGCCAGATGAAGGTGGATTTCCATGGCGAAGTGGGGAGCCAGATCCAGTCCGGCCTGGTCTGCCAGCGTGGCCAGGCGCAGGAACTGGGTAATGCCGCCGACGCGCGGGGCATCTGGCTGGATGATGTCGCAGGCACGCGCCGCAATCAGCCGTTCGTGCTCGGCGACGGAGGCGAGCATTTCACCGGTGGCAATCGGGGTATCCAAGGCGGCGGTCAAAGCGGCATGGCCTTCGGCGTCATAAGCGTCCAGCGGTTCTTCGATCCAGACCAGGTCAAATTCTTCGAGCTTTCGGCCCATGCGCAACGCGGTGGCGCGGTCCCATTGCTGATTTGCATCAACCATCAGCGGGAAGTCCGGGCCGATATGTTCGCGTACCGCCGCCACGCGGCGCAGGTCCTCGGCGCTGTCAGGCAGTCCTACCTTGATCTTGATGCCGCCAATGCCTTCTTCAATTGATTGGCTTGCGCGCTCCTTGACCTCTTCAATGCTTGCGTTCAGGAAGCCGCCGGAGGTGTTGTAGGTGCGTACCGAGTCGCGGTGGGAGCCGAGGAATTTGGCCAGCGGAAGTCCTGCGCGCTTGGATTTGAGGTCGTAGAGGGCAATATCCAGAGCAGCCAGTGCTTGGGTGGCAACACCTGAACGGCCTACCGATGCACCAGCCCACAGCAGCTTGGTGTAGAGCTTGGCGATGTCGTTGGGGTCCTCGCCGATCATTGTCTGGGCGACTTCCTTGGCGTGGGC
>DNHA01000077.1:0-2153 GCA_003486025.1 Micrococcaceae bacterium
GGAATGGTGGATGGTTGAGATATGAGCCAGACCGCCTCACCCGGATTCAGTGCGTATAGGGAATCGGTAAATCTCGATATTGCGCCACTCGTAGCTGACCTGCGCTCGACGCTCGGCGCGAAGCTGGTTGCCTATCTAAGTGACGTGAAGGAAACACGCGCTGTCCGTCAGTGGGCGGATGGAGAAAGGCGTATGCCCGCCGAGACGGAAAAGCGATTGCGNNATTGTCTTGGAGAGCAATAAAGCCAGCGTCGTGCAGGCCTGGTTCCAAGGATTGAATCCACATCTTGAAGATCGCTCTCCAGCCAGACTCATTCGCGAAATGGATCCCGATCAAATAGGTGCCGAAATACTGGCCTCCGCACGTGCCTTTGCGCGTTTAGGCTGACTTTCCCATGCATCAACAGCCAGCCTGGAGAATTGGGTTCTTTCCACAACCTTGGGAATGGACCGACTGGAGATGGGCTGGAGCCGACGGAAGGTTTAATGGCCGATGGGATCCCTTGGACCATGGGTTGTACCGGACGGTCTATGCGGGCGAATCACTTTTGGGCTGTTATGTGGAGCTCTTGGCGCAGTATCGTCCTGACCAGTACTTATATGCTGAGATGGAAGAAATCGAAGAAGACGAGAAGGACGCTGAAAATTTTCCCTCGATCCAGACTGGCACATTGGACATTCAAGATTGGTTGACCAATCGAATGGCATCGAAAGCTCTGCTCACTGGAGAATTTATTGATGTCACGGCGTTGAAAACGGTGCAGTGGCTTCGACCACGGTTTAATGCCCGCGCGTTGGCCTATGGATTAAAAGACTTTGACGTCTCTGTACTCAAGAATGCCGATCAGCGCTTGCTGACTCAAGAAGTCTCTCAGTATCTCTGGATGGGTAAGAACCCAGATGGGACTGACCTCTGTGACGGAATACAGTTCCGGTCTCGGCATGGCGACGATCTTGTCCTTTGGGCGATATTTGAACGAGAGAATGATGGCCAAATAAGTTCGCACATTGACGATATCAAACCTTACGAACTTCAGCCTGATGACAAGAACTTACTCGAAGCGATCAAAATTCTCGGGATCAGGGCGGTTTGATTGCGATTGCCAGTTATCCGATGAGTAATGGGATCTGCGACGGTCTCAGCGCAGCCGCGGCAAAGCTGTCAGCAGAGACCGGGTGTATTCATGCTGCGGGTCGCCGAAGACTTCTGCGGTGCGGCCCTGCTCAACGATCCGTCCCTGGTACATCACGGCTACCGAGTCGCTCATGTGCTCGATGACCGACAGATCATGGCTGATGAACAGGTAGCTGGTTCCGGTCTCTAGCTGCAAGCGATCCAGCAGATCCAAAATGGTTGCCTGAATTGAAACGTCCAAGGCAGAGACCGGTTCGTCGAGCACAAGCACCTGGGGTTCCGGTGCCAGCGCGCGGGCAATTGCCAGGCGTTGGCGTTGCCCGCCGGAGAGCTCACGGGGATTGCGCCCGCTCAGTGTGGGATCCAGCTCAACTTGTTCTAGCAGCCGGGCTACATGATCTTTATAGCTGGTTCCGCGTTTGCTACGACCTGCGGATAACGCGTCGGCGAGGATCTGGCCTACCGAGTAGCGCGGATCAAAAGAGCCCAGTGGGTTCTGATAGATAGCGCCGATATTCTTTCGTAAGCTGCGCCGGGCCGCTTCGCTGTGCGGGGCGAAACGCTCTCCTAATAGGGTGACGGTTCCGGTATCGGGGCGTTCCAAGCCAAGGACCATCCGTGCGGTGGTGGTTTTTCCCGAGCCGGATTCTCCCACCAGACCTAGAGTCGAACCACGGGGAAGCACAAATCCTGCCTCGATTACCGCCGGGTGCTTTGCGAAGGACTTGGACAGGTTTTCTACCACCAAGGCGGCAGTAGTGTCCGGGCCGGCCGGCGGCAGCGGGCCGGGTTCCCTTGCTATGGCTTTGGTGCTCAAGGGAGCAAAGCGCGGCACCCCGGAAGGGATGGCCTGCAGCAAGGTGCGGGTGTATTCATGCTGCGGGTAGTTCAAAATCTGTTCGGCGGTCCCGGACTCGACGATTTTTCCGGCGCGCATGACCGCGATGCGGTCTGCCAGCTGGGCCACTTGAGCCAGATCATGGCTGATCATCAACACCGCGCGGCCCTCATTTTTGAG
>DNHA01000077.1:2261-3632 GCA_003486025.1 Micrococcaceae bacterium
TGGGCGATCAATACGCGCTGGCGCATGCCCCCGGAGAGCTGGGTGCTGCGCTGTTTCATGCGGCGCTCGGGATCCGGCAGATCCACGGAGGCTAAAGCCTCGATCACCTTGGCGCGGCGTGCTTTGCTGTTCAGCGTGCCGTGTTCCTTCAGGACATCTTCGATTTCACGTCCCACCGGGCGCAGCGGATCCAAGGCCATCAGTGCATCTTGCAGGATCATGACTACCGAATTGCCGCGGATTTTTTGCCAGGCCGGTTCGCTCAGCGCCAATGCATTTTCGTGGCAGACCATGAGTTTCTCTGCGCTGACGGTTCCGCCGCTCAGCCCCAGCAGGCTTCGTGCGGTGACCGACTTTCCAGAACCGGATTCGCCCACCAACGCCAAGCACTCGCCCGCATTAAGCTCGAAGGACACGGCGTCCACGGCTTGCTGGCCGGCAAAACTGATGCAGAGGTTCTCAACTGCCAGTAACGGATTCATATGGCTTTCACCTTCCCGCCGAGGGCGCGTCCAATCAGTGTGGCACCAGCGGCGACAACAACGATGGCAAGTCCAGGGAAGAAGCTGAGCCACCACGCAAGGTGCAGATAGGTGCGTCCTGCCGAGAGCATCGCACCCCATTCGGGCGCTGGCGGGGGAGTGCCCAGGCCAAGGAATGACAGTGCCGCCGCCCAGATCACCGCTTGGCCAATGCCCAACGTGACCAGCGCGAGCAGCGGTTGCAAGGCATTTGGCACGAGGTGATTGCGGACCTTGAGCCAGGTGCCGCGGCCAAGCACGGTGGCTGCCTCCAGCATTTCGGAGTTTTTCAAGGTGCGGATCTGGCTGCGTACCAGCCGCGCATAACCCGGGGCCGTGGATAAGCCCACCGCGACAATCGCCGGGCCCACGCCAGGTCCGGTAAACGCGATGATCAGCAACGCCATGAGCAAGGAAGGAACCGAGTAGAGCGCTTCGAGCACCCGCAAGATCACCTCGTCGAGCCAGCGCGGGGCCAAAGCGGCCGCGGTTCCTAAGACCAAAGCCAAACCCATGCCCAGTGCGGTGGCGGCCAACCCGATGTAGAGCGAGTCGCCGGCACCGTGGATCACCCGGGTGAATACATCACGGCCGGACTCGTCGGTGCCAAAAATATGAGCGCCACTGGGCGCCTGGAATGCCTGGGCCGGATTAATGGCCAGCGGATCTGCCGGAGCAATAAGCGAGGGGGCAAAGGCGGTGAGCACCCAGAAGGCAATGAAAAGCGAGCTGAGAATTTTTGCGGTACGGCTCATGATTCTGCCCCCGCCGGATCGATGACCCGCTCGATGGCTTCGGTCAACGCCATCACGATGATGTAAACAAGTGCAGAGAACAAAGCGATGCCGGT
>DNHA01000325.1:0-4553 GCA_003486025.1 Micrococcaceae bacterium
CGTATCGGCGCCCCACTTAGTGGCCCACTGCAGTTTGGAGACCTCCTCGGCAATTGAGCTGGTGACGGCCGAGTTCCCGATGTTCGCATTGATCTTCACCAAAAAAGTCTTGCCGATGATCATCGGCTCTGACTCCGGGTGGTTGATGTTCGCCGGAATGATGGCCCGACCCGCGGCGAGTTCGCTGCGCACCAGTTCAACATCGCATTCTTCGCGCAGAGCTACGTAACGCATTTCCGGGGTGATGATCCCGGCGCGAGCGTAGTGCATTTGGGTTACGGTTGCCCCTTCAACTGCCCGCAACGGGGAAGCCACTCGACCGGCCCATTCCTCGCTGGCAGTTCCGCGGCGGACCGCAGAGCGCCCATCGTCGTGCAGATTGCGTTCGCGCCCTTCATAGGTTTCCACGTCGTTGCGTTCCAGGATCCAGGGTTCCCTGAAGGGCTGCAATCCTTTGGTGGGTTCGCTTCCCGGTCCACTGGTGCGATACACCTGTAATGGATCATTAGGCTGGCCATTGGGGGAGTCCGCAAGTTGAATTTGCGTGACGGGAACTGAAATCCCTTCCGATTCGCGAAACGCGAGACTGTGGGCAGGATGCTGTTCAAATTGTTCCATTGAGAAACTCACTTCCTTCGCCGGCATTACCCGGACAGGTTCAACGGTCGCGGACGGCAATAGTCCGGTCTCAGCCCCTGCCGGGGCACCCGTGTGGTCTGAAACAACGTACCACGTGCTGAGGAAGCAACTCCAAAACTGAAAGTCGTGCTTGGTTCAAGAAAAGGTGGTGACGTTATAGAACGGCACCACCTTTTGGACTATCGCGCTCATCTCCAAGAGGTATTTACTGCACCAGAGTTTGAAGCCATGTCTGGGCTTGGCTGCGCGTCAATAGCACCGCGGAAAACGAGCTGAGCGATGCCTAGCGGCTCGGCAGGGTGGCCTTCAGGCAGTGCCGGGCATGGCAAATATGTATCATGCATGCTGAGGGTAGGATGGGTGGAGCGTCAGCAGTCTAAGGGGAAAAATGAAGCGCCGTATCGCCGATATCGAGTATGAGCAGCTGATGCTCAGCCGCTACACCATTGCCCACCAGCGGCACGCTGGTGGGCTGGATCGGAGCGTCTATCTGTTGATGAGCCGTATCGACGGGCAAGGTCCGATGACCATCGCGGAACTGAGCCACGCATTGCGCTTAGATGCCTCAACCCTGCAACGCCAAGTGACCAGTGCGATCAAGGATGGTTATCTGGAGCGGATTGCCGATCCTGAGGGACACCTGGCTCGTAAGATCACGCTGACTGCTGACGGCGAACAGCAAATGAACGAGGCCCGGAAAGTTTCCACGAACGCGCTGGAACAGATCATGGAAGATTGGCCGGCGGCGGATATCGACTCGTTCGCGAATCTTTTGCACCGCTTTAATTTGTCGATCGAAGAATATAGCGATTCGAAACGTACTTAAAGAAGTACTCCCGTTGGGCAATATCCAACGGGAGTACTTACGATCATCACTCGCACCTTCAAGGAGGTAGTTTCTACGTTATCGGCGCTTCCTATGCCAGTGCTGAGTGCAAGCTTCGTAATAGCGCAGACTTAGCCCAAGTGGTTAGTGAGCTGGCACTTCGTGATGATTGGCTACCGGTTCCAAGGTGGGCTTCTCTCGCGCTGAAGGAATCAGTGCGGCAAGAATTGCCGCGATCACCGAAATGCCAGCGCCCAGGATTAGTGCCATGCGGAAGCCGGTCTCCGAAGGGACGATGACACCGCTGAAGTCGGTGGTCATCTGAGCCAAGATGAGACCGACAACCGCCGCGCCGGTGGTGGTGCCGAGCGAACGCATCAGGGTGTTGAATCCGTTGGCAGCGGCGGTCTCGCTACGCGGAACAGCGCCCATGATGATTGCCGGCATCGCGCCGTAGGCAAGTGCGACACCACTGTTGACGACAAGGCTGGTGGCCAGCAGTCCCCAGGTGCTGCCCATGCCCAGCAATCCCACGCCATAGCCAATTGCGAGAATCGAGACGCCGAGGGTAAGGGTGAACTTCGGCCCGCGTGCATCGGTGAGCTTTCCGCCGATGGGAGAAAGCACAAGCATCATCAGGCCCGCCGGAGCCATCCAGAGCCCAGCAGCAAGGATCGACTGTCCCAAGCCGTAGCCGGTTTGTGTTGGCAGCTGAAGGATCTGCGGCATGACCAGCATGCTGGCGTACATGCCAAAGCCCACAAAGATCGACGCGATATTTGTCAGCAGAACTCGTGGAATGACCGCGGTGCGCAGGTCCACCAGTGGATCCTTGGTGCGGGTTTCCCAAATTCCCCACAGTGCCAGCGAAATGGCGGCAACCGCCAGCAGCCCCAAGGTCATTGCAGAGGTCCAACCCCACGCGGAGCCCTTGGAAACCGCAAGAATCAAGGATACTAATCCAATAGTCAGTCCGATTGCACCGAGCCAATCGAATTTCTGTCCGGCAGCTCCTGCCGGCAGTGCGGGGATTAGTTTCCAGATGGCCAATGCCACCAGCAGCGTAAGTACGGCACTTCCATAGAAGACTGCGCGCCAATCGGCGAATTCGATCACTGCGGCGGAAAGCGGCATGCCGACTGCTCCGCCGACGCCTAGTGTGGCGCTGACCGTGGCAATGGCGGCGGAGAGGCGCTCTTTAGGCACCAAATCGCGCAGCATGGCGATGCCCAGCGGCACCATTCCCGAACCGAAGCCTTGCAGCGCACGTCCGGCAATCATCAGTTCGACATTTGGCGCGACCGCACACAGGAGCCCACCGATAAACAGTGGGATCGCTAAGATGAGGATCATTTTCTGCTTGCCAAAGAGGTCGCCGAGCCGCCCTGAAATGGGTACCGCTACGGCGGCCGCCAGCAGGGTCGCAGTAATGATCCAAGCGGCATTGTCCGCCGACGTATTAAAGATGCTTGGCAGCTGGGGGATCAGCGGGGTCACCATGGTTTGGGTGAGCGATGAAGCGATGCCTGCCGAGGCGAGAACGCCTACAGCAAGACCTGAGCCGGGGATGCCGGCCGAGGTTGGTCTGGACACGAGGGCCTTTCAGAGAGAATGTGTAAGATACATACTATATTCATCTTACACATTCATGCGCTGAATAAAGCGGTGCAGTGGCGCAGGTTCAAAAGGCCCGCTTTGTCTTCGCGTTCAAACCTTGGTGGACTTCAACTGCCGCCCTTCTCGCGGATGCGCTCCGAATGTCCGGTAGCATTCGCTGGGGCTAACGAAATTGGCCGCGAGCTTCCTTGGCCGGTGGCGGAGTTCCGCTCTTGCTTTTCGTGATGGATCTCCCGGGCAAGCCTTGATTATGCCTCTGCTGCTGCGCGGCAGGGGACCGCGCTGGGGTGCTTTGCCCATATCTGCTCAGTTTCAGTACCTGATGCACAGGTTCCAGCCCAGAATATGCTCGAATTATGTGTTAATGACTATGGTTCAAAGTCCTTTCTGAATCTAAGGTTGGTTCCATGACACAGAGCAACGCGGTCCACCCAGTGAATGTGGCGATAGTTCCAGACTCGTTCAAGGGCAGCGCCCGGGCTAGCGAAGTAGCTGCCGCGATTGCCGACGGTGTGCAGGCGGCGGCAAATTCAATGGGCCGTGACGTAGCAATTACAGCGGTCCCTTTTGCCGACGGCGGCGAGGGAACCCTAGACGCACTGACCGATGCATGGGGAACCGAGCCGCAAAGTGTCCAAACGACCGATGCGCTGGGCCGAACAGTCAGTTCCCGTTTCGGATTATNNATCGAAGCTGCTGAAGCCGCCGGCTTGCCTCAAGTCAGTGACGTGCCCCGCCAGCCACTGAAGGCGACGACCTTTGGGCTCGGCGCGCTTGTTACGCAGGTATTAGATCTTGGTGTCCAGAAAATCATTCTTTGCCTCGGCGGATCGGCCACCACAGACGGAGGAGCTGGGCTTTTATCCGCCCTCGGGGCGAAGCTGCTCGACGGGCAGGAACAAGAGCTGGCTCCAGGCGGCGGCCAGCTCAGCAAGCTGGCCGGCATTGACGTTTCCACTCTGGATCCGCGGGCGCAAAAGGTCACCTGGCAGATCGCCTGCGATGTCACCAACCCGCTACTAGGCGCAAACGGTGCCGCCGCAGTATTCGGCCCGCAGAAAGGCGCCTCACCACAGGACGTAGAGAAACTGGACGCAGGCCTGCGGAAGTTGGCAGATGTTCTAGAAGCTGCGACCGGACGGAAAATGCGTGACCGCGCAGGGATGGGAGCCGCCGGCGGACTGGCACTTTGCATCGGATCCTATTGCGAGGTTGAGCTAGTCCCCGGGTGGGAACTAGTGGCGCAGGCAATCAACGCGCACGAGATCCTTTCCGCCGCCCAGCTCGTCTTCACCGGCGAAGGGCGCCTGGACTCTCAGTCCTTGCGAGGCAAGGTGGTCAGCGGAGTGCTGCAAGCAGCCAACCGGCAAGCAGACGTCATCGTCATCGCCGGTTCGGTAGCTTTGGACGAAGCAGCGCTCGCCGACTCTGGAATCCTCGCCGCCTATTCGATTGCCCAAGGCCCAGCGGA
>DNHA01000325.1:4598-9824 GCA_003486025.1 Micrococcaceae bacterium
CGGACCTACCTGCGCTGACATGGCGGACTACTTATGCGCGGACGGGGACAGCGTCCAGAAGTCCCGCTTCTAAGATGACCTGAACCGAACCCTCGTAATGTTCACGGAGCAAGCTGGCGAGCTTTGAAGCATCATGGCTCAGCGCGGCTTCAAGCAGTTGCTCATGTTCACGCTCCACGTTGCGGGCGCTAGCCGCGTCAGAAGTTGCCGCCCAGCGACGGTACAACAACGTTGAATTCGCTAAGTTAGCTGACAATGCCAGCATTGGTGCGCAATCACACGGGGAGAGCAGCGCCCGATGGAAGTCGCGGTGGGCCGAACCCCACTCGGGGTTTATCACTACGGGGGAATGGCTGAGATGCCTTGGGATTCGAGCTAGCTTGTGATGAGCCGCAATGAGTCCTGATTCCCACCCAAGATCACCGCGAGCCACCGCTAATCTGGCGGCAAGTTCTTCCGTGACGCACCGTAACTCGGTGATATCCGCTAATTCCCGAAGATTCAGTTCAGGTACGAAAAACCCTCGATTGGGCTTGCTCGTAACCAAGCCTTCGCCCGCGAGCTTCGTCAGTGACTCGCGAATTACGGTGGTGCTCGTTTCGAAGTGAACAGCAAGAGCCGAAGGCTGGAGCCGGTCGCCCGGGGACCACCGGCCTTCTAGGATGGCGTTGCGAATACCCGCTACGGAGTGCGTCGAGGCCTTGGCCATGGCTAGTGCCGCAGGGCAGTATCGAAGTCTCCAAGGGCTGGAACCTTGGACAGCAAGGACTGCAGCAGTGCTTGGCGCTCGCGTGCTGGTGCAATGCCTGCGACATAGAAGTCCGGGCGGATCAGCAGCACCGTTCCGGTAGCTGCGTCGAAGACTCGCGCGGTATCTAGCGCCGTTCGCGTGTTGCCGAGCTGGTCGGTGAAGATCAGGCGGTGGCCCGCTGAGACTTCAATCAAGTTCCATCCAGCGCCTAGCAGCTCGTCTAATTTCGTGTTTTCGCCGTCCACGCAGATATCTGGTTGTGGCAGGCTGCGCCCAACGAACTCGGCGGCCAAGTGCGGCACTCCAGGCAGGGCGGGGACTACGGTACCAGTGGTGTAATGGGGCTGTTTGAGGAAGCGCATCTGCGTGAGCCAGCGGTTCAATGCTGGAAGTGCACGGGTTCCGGTGACTACCGCATCGCGAATGCGGGTCACCACAGGATTCGTATTCATCACCACCCAACCGATGCGTTTGGACAGTTTAACCATGTCGGCCGCATGGGGTCGGCGTTCGGTGGCGTAATCGTCAATGATTGACTCGTTAGCTTCCCCCTTCACCACGGCGGCTACACGCCATGAGGCACCAACGGCGTCACGGATTCCCGCGTTCAAGCCCTGGCCAGCAAACGGTGGCATGAGATGTGCGGCGTCACCGGCAAGCAGCACGCGCCCACTGCGGTAGCGGTCGGCAATACGCTGATGGGCGGTGTAGACCGTGGCTCGCCTAACGGTGACTTTAGTGATGTCTTGGTAGGGGGTGACCAGTTCGGTGATCGATTCGGTGCTGATCATCGCTTCGCCATCTTCATGATCAAAGAGCATGAATTCGTAGCGGCGCCGACCATTGACTCCGGGCACGACTACCGCCGGTCGGGTTCCATTGCAATGGAAGGAGGCAAAAGGTTCGGGGTTTCCCGGAACATCGAGCAAGTCCACCACGATCCAGCGTTCTACCTGTGTGGATCCTTGCAAGCCGATGCCTAGTTCACGGCGAGCGAAGGAACGGCCCCCGTCACAGGCAATAACCCAGCTGGCGTTAAATTCCAGTTCGGTGACCGGTGAGTTCTCCGGCGGTGCGCTATGCGAACCAGAGTCTCCGGCTAAGGCACCGTTGTAGCCGAGGCTGCGCGCGCCGAGGCGGGTGGCAGCGACGCGAACACCGTGTTCGTCTTGAGTAATCGAGGTGGCGGAGGTGTTGAAATGCAGGCTGATCTTCTCGCGCTGAGCTGCGGCCTCGTACAGCAGCCCTTCGAGGACCGGCTGGTCAAACTGCGATTTTCCGGGTTGGCCAAGGCGCGGGTTTCCGGGGCGGACGTCGGCAATGACCTTGCCGCCGAGGCCAAAGTAGCGCGCCCCGGTATCCATGAGCATTTCGGGAGCGAGCCGATCCATGATGCCTAGATGCTGCATCACGCGCAGGGTCTCGTCGGTGGCGCTGATGGCGCGCGGTTCGTCACCGCTGCCCGGGTTCGCCTCGATCAGGGCCACCGTCAAGCCGGCGTCCGCCAACAAGTTGGCGGTGGTTAGCCCGGTAGGACCTGCCCCAATAATCAGTACATCGACTTCTGCACGTTCGGCCACAGCCCGCTCCTTACTTTGCTTTGAATGGTACTGCGTGGATATTTAGACTTCGTCCTTGACGGTATTACGCAGCACGCCCAACCCGGTGATCTCCACTTCAACCACATCGCCGTCGTTGAGCAGTCCACCTTCGCCCCAGAACAGGCCTACGCCGCCTGGCGTTCCGGTGACAACCACGTCTCCGGGGTTCAGCTTGGTGAAGCCGGTGACATAGTTGATCAGCTGTGGGATGTTGAAGACGAGGTTGGAAACCGGAGCATTCTGGCGGACCTCACCGTTCACGCGGGTTTCCAAGGTCAGCTTGTTTACGTCGCCAAGATCCTTGGCTGGGACCAGGTATGGGCCGAAACCGCCGGTGGCAGGGAAGTTCTTGCCGGGGATCCACTGGCTGGCAGCTTTCTGCCAGTCGCGGACCGAGAAGTCGTTGTAGCAGGCGTATCCGGCGATGTGGTCCCAGGAGTCTTCCTCGGAGACGCGCCATGCTTCCTTGCCAATGACTAAGGCCATCTCGCCTTCGTAATCAAACTTGGTGGTGGAAGCTGGCTTCACCGCAGGGGCCAGATGGCCCATCTGAGTATCGGCGAAACGGGTGAAGACTGTTGGTGCGGTCTGTCCGGTCTTGCCGGACTCTTCCTGGTGCGCTAGGTAGTTCACGCCGATGCAGATGATCTTGCCTGGATTGGTCAGTGATGGCAGGTGGGTGATCTCAGCTTCGTCGATAGTTGGCGCACCGGACAGATCCAGTTCGGTCCCGAAGGCGCCGTTTTCGATTAGTTCGCGTACGTTGGCTGCGAGGTTTTTGCCGGTTGGGCCCAGGTCATACACGGTGCCGTCGATGGCTACGCCCCAGGTCTCGGTGCCGTTTGCTGCGAGGAAAGATACGTACTTCATGTGATTGCTGCCTTTCGAAAGTTTTGTGAATTGCTCAGTTGCTAAATGAAAGTTTTAAGTTCGGTGACCGTGGGGATGCCGAAGGTCCGGAAATCATCGGTGCGCCGGTTGGACCACATATTCCACCAGTTTTCGTCCTCGCCCCAGATGATCGGGTCGCGTTCATCGTCATAGATCTGTTCAAGGTCGGTGTACAGCTCGACGACGGCACCTGAAGTTTCTACGTAGTACGCGGCGATGTTGTGTCCCGCGCCGTGGCGGACCGGACCCCAGATCAGTTCGCGTCCGGCGGCACCGAGACGGTCTCCGAGCTTGGCCAGGTCGCCGATCGACTGGACCTGCCAGGCGTGGTGGTGGAAGGTGCCTTGGCCCTTGATCAGCGCGATGCCGTGGTGGTCCGGGTTGCAGCGCATGAAGTAGGCGAAGTCGTCGCCGATGACGTCGGAGAGCCGGAAGTCGAAGATGCGACGTAAAAATTCCATCATGCCGCGCACATCGCGCGGGTGGAAGTTGATGTGGCCGTAGCGGTCCGGGCCAAAGGAGAGCAGGCCGCGGCCGCTGTGCTGCATGCCGGTGTAGATCTCAAAAACCCACCCTTCGGGGCCGATGAAGGAGAATCCATCCTGCACGCCGGCGGAGACCGGGGTCTCGGAGACGATCTTGAAGTTCTCAGTGGCAACACGGCGGCGGATTTCGCGCAGTGCGTCGCCGTTCTGCGCGATCAAACCCAGCGAGTGAATGCCGTTGACCTCTGACTGCACATATGTCAGTTCGTGGTGCACCGAGTTTGCCGCCAGATAAACCTCATTGTCGGTGCGTTCGGTGACGCGTAAGCCCAAGAGCTCGGTGGCATCGAAGATTGAGCCTTCGATGTTGTTGGTTTGGATGGACACGTGGCCCATTTCCCTAATTAGTCCCCAAGCCATGGTGGTCCTCTCGGTTAGCACGAATGCAATCTGTCTCAATAATTAGATTATCCGTGTTTAAGCAGATTATCCAGAGATGGTGGAAAGTTTCTTAAATGAGTTGCTGCCCGTCCCGATCAACTCCGGAACGGGCAGCAAAATCAGCGTGAAAGTACGCAAAGCCATGCTGCTGATTCACGGCCACTGCAGCCATCCAGGCTAGAACTTCCAGCTGCTGGCTTTGGCCAAGATATTTGATGAGGTCTTGGAATCGATGCGCCGCTGGAATGCGCGTAACTCACATCCCAGGTAAGCAACGTCTTTAGGCGTTACTGCGGCGCATCGATTGCGGACTTCACCGTATAGGCACCAAGCGCTTAGTGGCCAGACGGCGTTCGAGCCGATGATCTTGAACCCCGGAGCCGGTAATCTGGCGGGCTTCGCCGGTGCCAACGTGATGCGCCGGCAACGTGTTTCCTTGCGTGTCGGCAGGCATCCCGTCCTTCAAGAATGAACCAATTAGCGAGCTGAATTGTGTTGAGGCCACAGCATAGGTCTCGGGATCCAACTCGCGCAGCATCGGGGCATCTTCCCACTGCTGTGCATTGGCAAATACAAAGGGAAGCTCAAAGCAGTGCGCGGAGCGTGCCTTGGGCAACTCGGAAACAACTGAGAAACGAACCACGTAGCTCTGCTTGCCTGCTGCTGCCAGCGCATCGGCCAGTTCGGTCGCGTACAACTCGATCTGGTGCAGGGACATCGCGCGAATCATCCGGTCCTTCGAGGTCACCAGCGACTGATCCTCGGCGAAGACCTCCGCGACCATATCCGGATCGGCGAAATGCGCACCGATGAATCCCTGCACAGCGGGTTCCGGGAACGCGTGATCCGGCGCCTGGCCGATAAATGCGGTGGCTTCATCAGCGGTATGGCTCAACAGCACCTGATCTACGTGCAAACGCGAAGCTGCGGCTGCGACGTCGAACAGGTCGGCGGGAACCGCTTGATCTGCGCTCGGATAGAGTCCAAGCCCGCGCCCGGCCCAATGCTTGCCGATGGTGCTGGCAGTGGACAGCAATTGAACTGTTGTGGCGGTTTG
>DNHA01000124.1:0-2363 GCA_003486025.1 Micrococcaceae bacterium
GAAGCGCGACGGAGTGAAGGCCTCGCGCATCGGTGTGGAAGACGACTTCCTGCCAGGGCTTACCCGCCAGCAGATCCAGGCAACCTTTGACGGCGCCACCTTGGTGGATGTCTCGCAGGACGCCATGCGCCAGCGCATGATCAAGTCGGCCGAGGAAATCGAGGTCATCAAGCACGGTGCGCGCATCGGCGACGTGGGCGGCGAGGCCATCAAGGCTGCGATCCGCGAGGGCATCAGCGAATACGAGGTCGCCCTGATCGGCACCGAGGCCATGGTCCACGAAATCGCCAAGACATTCCCGCACCGCGAAGTGCGCGACACCTGGGTCTGGTTCCAGTCCGGCATCAACACCGACGGCGCCCACAACTGGGCCACCACCCGAAAGCTAGAGCGCGGGGATATCCTCTCGCTGAACTGCTTCCCGATGACCAGCGGCTACTACACCGCGCTGGAGCGCACCTTGTTCCTCGGCGAGCCGGATGCCCGCAGCCTGGAACTGTGGAACGTCAACGTCGAGGTCCACAAGCGCGGGCTGGAACTGATCAAGCCAGGTGCAGTCTGCAAGGACATCGCCGCAGAGCTGAACGAAATCTTCATCTCGCACAACCTGCTGCCTAACCGCACCTTCGGCTACGGACACTCCTTCGGCGTTCTCTCGCACTACTACGGCCGCGAAGCCGGTCTTGAACTGCGCGANNGTCGCCGACGGCGAGCCAGGTGCCGGCGGTTACCGCGAGCACGACATTTTGGTCATCGGCGAAGATGGTGGTGTCGAGAACATCACCAAGTTCGGCTTCGGACCGGAAAACAACATCATCGACGCCTAACCGCGTGAGGTAGCCATGGGGTGGGTCTTATATCAATTGACCCACCCCATGGGCATTCTTTCAATAGTCTCGCAGCAAGCACGGGCGCTGCTCCAAAGTCCTGACGCCAGATGTTTGGACACTCCGTATTTCTTCCGCGGCAACGTAGCCAAGAGCCCGAGCCGCTTCCCCTGACCGAGGCGATTTCTGATGACCCAGCACAATGAAGTGACATCATCGACAACACCGGCCGCGCTGAATGACAGTGCGCCAGCAGCAGACACCATAGATCCCCAAATCCGACGCAAGGTCGTAGCGGCCAGCTTCATCGGAAACTTTGTGGAATGGTTCGACTACGCGGCCTACGGCTATCTGGCAGTCACCATCGCTGCAGTGTTCTTCCCCGAGTCGGCTCCTCAAACAGCTTTGCTGCTGACTTTTGGCCTGTTCGCTATTTCCTTCTTAGTCCGCCCACTGGGCGGATTCGTCTGGGGCCACATCGGTGACCGTATTGGACGACGCGAAGCCCTTAGCTGGTCAATCCTGCTGATGTCCGGCGCGACCTTCGCCATTGCCCTGCTGCCGGGATATCTCACCATAGGTATTGCCGCTCCCCTGCTGCTGCTTGCGCTGCGGTTGGTCCAAGGATTCTCGGCATCTGGCGAATACGCTGGAGCTTCCGCTTTCCTCGTCGAATATGCTCCAGCCAATCGCCGCGGACTGTACGCAGCAGTTGTCCCCGCCAGTACTGCGGCAGGGTTGCTCCTAGGATCGCTCATGGCCGCTCTGCTCACCGGACTTTTGGATCCGGAACAGATGCAGAGCTGGGGGTGGCGCATCCCGTTCCTGCTGGCTGCGCCTATGGGTCTGATTGGCCGTTACATACGTACCAAGCTGGAAGATTCGCCGGTATTCCTGGAACACGCCAAGGACGAGAGCGCATCGAAGACACCCGTTTCTTCGCTTTTCCGCAACCATTGGAAACAGCTTCTCCTCGCAGCTGGCGCAGTCCTTCTCAATGCGGTGGGGTTCTATGTCATTCTCAGCTACATGCCCACCTATCTTTCCCAAGAACTGGGCCTGGCTAGCTCATTGGCGTATCTCGCCACGACGGTAGCGCTGGCAGCATATATCGGATTCATCTTCATCACCGGGATGTTGTCTGACCGTTTTGGCAGACGCCGTATCCTCATGACTGCATCGGTTCTGTTCATTCTGTTTACGGTTCCGGCATTCATGTTGCTCGAAACGGGAAACTTCGCGATGATCCTGGTTGTGCAAGTTCTACTGGGAGCGATGCTCACGCTCAATGACGGAACCTTGCCAAGCTTCCTCGCAGAGATGTTCCCTACCCGTGTCCGATACTCCGGATTCGCGGTCTCTTTCAATCTATCCAACGCGCTGTTTGGCGGCACCGCTCCATTTGTCGCAACGTTGCTCATCGCTACCTCCGGTAGCGTGCTCGCGCCGGGTTGGTATTTGATGGGCGCGGCCGTCGTGTCACTCGTTGCGGTTGCGCTGTCCGTCGAAACCAGCAAGAAGCCGCTGACGTAGAAA
>DNHA01000124.1:2391-9396 GCA_003486025.1 Micrococcaceae bacterium
CAGGACACCGAAGACGACATGCCACTCGTGGAGCAAGAGCGAACGGCCGATAGCCGCGGCGCTTCGGTCATCGTTAACGTCATCGACGTGTTGCGATGCTTCACCGTCGAGCGGCAACTAGTAGGTGTCACCGAAATCGCGGCTGAAGTTGGGTTGCACAAATCCAGTGTGTCCAGGATTCTTGCCACCTTGGTGCAGGAACAGGTGGTGGAGCGCGATGAGCCAACGCGCAAGTTCCGGCTTGGGCTCGGCCTGATAGCTATTGCCGGACCGCTTCTGGCCAATCTCAATGTGCGTCAAGCCGCGTACCCACCGCTGAAATACTTGGCCGAGAAAACCCAGGAGACCGCGGTACTCAACATCTGGGACGGCCATGAATCCGTGTCGGTGGAACAGATCCCTTCCCCTCGTCCGGTCAAACACACCTCCGCTATGGGAAGCCGGTACGACACCGGGCTAAGCGCCACCGTCCAATTATTCCTGGCCTATGAATCCCTCGAGCGCACCCGCGAGCTCATCGCGTCCGGAAATATTCAGCTGCCCGAGCATTTCGCCGTAGAGCAATTCCTCGAACGCGTCAGCGTGGCTCGTCATCAGGGCTACGCGGTGAACTACGGCGAAACTTCTTCCGAAGAGGTTGGTGTCGCCGCTCCGGTCTTCGATCATCGCGGAGACTTGGTGGCCTGCGTGCTCATCGCCGCTCCGTTCTACCGGATCACTCCTCAGATTCTCGAGGAACTCATCGAGTCGTGTGTACGAACCGCACAGAAAATATCCTTGCGCATGGGCCACGCCCATCAACCTGCCTAGCGCGTGCCAAACCGGGAGAACAAAAATGCTTGAGAAACGTGATGCCCACGGTTTCCCATACCGCTTACATGAGGGCAGCCAGATGATGATGCACCACCATTTTGGTGGACAGACCGGGATGCCGGTTGCCATTCAAACGTGGGTCATCCCGCCCGGGGGTTTTGAAGGTTCCCACCATCACGGCGGAGACGACCAGTTGGTCGAGTTCTACCAGATTCTGGAAGGTACTGGACGCATGCACGTTGGCGCACAGACCTACGAATTAGAACCGGGAGATTCGGTGCTCGCTGGCCCCCAAGACCTGCATGAGCTGGCAAATACCGGTAGCACCGATCTTCGGGTGCTGGTGGTGTGGGGCCCGCCGGGCGAAACCGACTTATCGGCCTACGGGTCCCACCAGATTTCACAGCGGCTGCGCGCTAATCCGTCCGGCTAGTTACTGGGCAGCAATACGCTGGTGCAATTCATTCACGATGGCCTCATGCAGGCTTTTGAGCTCCTCGTTGCTTAGCGTTGCGAGGTCTACTAAGTCCGGTGATTGTTCGCCTTCTTGCTCGGATTCCGGGTTCTGGCCGGCGTTGGAGGAGCAGCGAAGCTTCTCACCTGCTGCGGTCAATAAGCATGAGGATCCGTCGGCGTTCAGCTGGACACGATAATTTACGTTCTGCTTCTGACCGATACTCGCATGCCACACGCCTTCACCGCCCGGAACGATTTCCATGACTGCCATACCGGTGGCCCAATCGCTGAGCGAGGAATAGTCGGCCTTGATCTTGTCCGCGGTCGCCGCATTTGATTGCCGAGGAGTTTTCAGCGTGTGCAGTGTGACGTCTGCGTTGCTTCCGGCACTGACCTGCGAGCTGTCCAAGACCGCCACCTGATCGATGGTGCGAGAGGAGGCGCGGGAGGTAAAGGGCGAGAAGAAACCGTAGTGCTGTTCACCGTAGCTCAGACTGAAGTTTGAATGGCTGCCCAAATTTGTGTCATCTTCATCCTTAGGTTCATCGGTAATGCCGGTGGACTTCAAAATTTTGGTGGTCCACCAATTTCCGTTGAGTGTCTCCAATGACTTGTTCACGCGCCGCGATTGAGAAATTGAGACGGCAGGACCAGGCAGCTGTCCGGTAGCAACGTCCTTTTTGTATTCCAAGGCATCGGTTTTTCCGTCGTAGATCACCACTCCTGCAGGAACGTCATAAGGAGCTAACCAATTGCTGAGCTTGGTGACCGGAACGACGATTTGCGGGCTCCCCTCATTGCAGTACGCCCAGACATCGTCTTTTTTGGCGATTAACCCGCTGTCGATTGAAGCAATCGCCCGCGTCAGGCTATTGCCGAAGATTCCGTCCATCCGTTTATTAGCATCGGGATCAAAATCGCAGCGTTCTCCCTTTGCCTGCCCGGTCAGCGCGAGTTTCTGCACGATGGCAGTCTCATATCCGGGACGGAAAATCCCACGACGCTCGACAAGTGTCGAGTAGTTGTTATCTCCAGCCAAATAGGTGGTTGCGCTAATGTCACCCACGGTGCCGGAGCTGTTTGACGAAGCTTGGCGTTCGGCGACTAGATAAGGTGCACGCAGTCCGGTCTGCGGAAGCAGCGCCTCTTCGGGCGAAGCGGTTTTCACCGAATCGCGTAAGGCAACTTGCGAAGACCAATTCGAGGCGAACGCCACCGGAATGGCCAGCAGCGCAATGACTACCCCGAGCTTCAAAAGCCATTTTTTCGTGCCCAAGCCAATCAGGATCAGCAGAATGCCGACCACCGCTAGTGCTAGTTTCAGTCCACCGCCGAAGATGATCCCGGTGAACAATCTCGCCCTGGTCAGCGGGTCCAATAGCGGAAGGGCCACTATGGCTAGGACAATAATGCCGAAGATCAGCAGCAGGGCGCGTTTCACTGAGAATATTCCTTACAGTTGGACAAAAGAAGTGTCCCTGCAATAATTCCACAAGTCACCGCGCAATCAGTGATGCACCGCTGATAAATAAAACAGTTCCGCCCGCAACTAAAGATTGCGGGCGGCTGCAGTTAGAGCTCGGCCAAGTCCACCGATTGATCGGTGAGCCGTTCTTGATCAATGCTCTTGCCAAGCAACCCGCGCAGGGTGTCGTTGACATCCCAGATGTTCACGTTCATCGCCGCGGTAATCCTGCCTTCGCTCAACCAGAAAACGATGAACTCCCCCGTGTCGGTGTCCCCGCGAACCACGCTGATATCTTCAGGTGCTGAATAGCCAACGTATTCCATGCCCAGATCAAATTGATCGGTAAAGAAATACGGCGCCCAATCATAACTCTGGTCTTCGCCGAGAAGGGTTGCGGCGGCAAGTTTGCCTTGGCGGATCGCGTTATCCCAGTGTTCTACCCGAAGCTGGCGGCGCAGGGAGGTATTAAACGCTTCGGCAATATCCCCGATGGCGAGGATCTTTGGATCAGAACTGCGCAATGTAGCATCAACGATCACCCCACGCTCCGTTTCAAGTCCTGCTTCTCGGGCTAGCTCGATATTCGGTACTGCTCCAATGGCTAGCAGCACCACGTCGGCACGGCTGGTTCCGGCGCTACTGACCACTTCCAGATGTCCATCGGTTTGCTGGATCGAATCAACCCGAGTAGAAGTGCGCACATCCACCCCGTTGCGTTGATGCAATTCGAGCAGGTGATGTCCGAACCGGTCGCCGAAAACCTTGGCTAGTGGAACCTCGTCCGGCGAATATATGGTGACTCGTGCGCCACGCGAGCGTGCGCTGGCGGCTACTTCCATGCCAATCCATCCCGAACCGATGACCGCTAGTTGGGTATCTTCGCTCAAGGTTTCGCGTAGTGCTCGGGCTTGTTCCACGGTACGCAGCAGGTGGACACCTGGCAGATCATGGCCTTCGAAAGGCTGCTTACCGCCAAGATTTGGGCGGGCTCCGGTAGCCAAGACCAGTTGGTCATAGTTGACGGTGCTCCCATCATCCAGACTCACCTGCTGGTTTTCGCGGTCAATTCTTTCGGCCCGTACCCCGAGGTGCAATTGCACGTTGTGCTCTTGGTACCACTGCGCCGGTTTGACCGTAAAGTCCTCGAGCTTGTCGCTGCCTTGCAAGTACCCTTTGGACAGCGGAGGTCTTTCGTAAGGAAGTTCTTGTTCCTGGCCGATCAGCGTAATCGTTCCCGTGTGCCCTTGCTCGCGCAGTTCTTTCACGGTCGTAGCGGCGGCAAGGCCCCCGCCAACGATGACAATTGAATCTTGTCCCATCGAACACCCCTTTAGTTTCTGCCACCGTCGATAGCACCAAGGGCGGCAGTGATTAATGACTGCTACTTCGATCCTCACACGCGGTCAGGCCACTGGCAATATCCCTCGTCATCATTGCGTGTTTTGCATGAGCACAGAAGAACTTGTCAGTACGGTAAAACTTCGTCTGCGAAACCATGGTGGCAAAGACCCAATGGCCGGTACAGTGCTAAGTACCCAGGGCTTCGGCAATGGTTTTTTGCGATAGTTCCTCGGAGCTGGAAGATGACACGATTTCGAAGGAGTCGACCATGTTCACCCCAGAGGTTCCTTTTCTCCGTTCTGGTGCCACCGCTATCCCCGGCCGTTACGTGCTGGTCTTTGATTCGCCCGAGCACCTCGATTCACCATCCATGGGAATGCGCACGTTGACCGAAGATGTGCCGCAGATCCTCGAATCCCAAGGTTATGGTGTCACCGAGTACTTCCCACGTCTTGGTATCGCCGTGGTGAGCAGCGAAAATGATCAGCTTGATGAATTCCAGGCGCGTTGCGCCAGCGAACGGATGCCAGCGCGGGTGGTTCCGGAGATGGTTTACTACGCTTTAACTGACCAGCCTGGCGCACCATTACCAACGGCCTATGAAGATACCGACAAGTTCACCTGGGGCTTGCAGGCAGTACGCGCGGCCGATTCCAAATACACTGGCGCCGGTATCAAGGTGGCGGTGTTGGACACCGGCTTCGATTTGGCTCACCCGGATTTTGCCGAACGCACGGTGGTCTCCAAGTCTTTTGTTGATGGCGAGGATGCGCAGGATGGGCATGGCCACGGCACCCATTGCATCGGTACTTCTCGCGGCCCGCGGACCGTGGCCAATGGCCGCGGTTATGGTGTGGCCTCCGGGGCGGATATCTACGCGGGCAAGGTGCTCGGGTCCAATGGTTCCGGTTCCGACGCGACTATTTTGGCCGGAATCGATTGGGCCCTGGAAAACGAATGCCAGGTCATTTCGATGTCTCTCGGCGCCGACGTGCAGCAAGTGCACCCTCCCTATGTGACTGCCGGGCGCCGTGCTTTGGAATTAGGTTCACTGATAATCGCCGCGGCAGGCAATAACGCCCAGCGTTCCCAAGGCAACCCGGGATTTGTCGGTGCCCCGGCAAACAGTCCATATATTATGGCCGTCGGCGCCTTGGACCACACCCTGAACATCGCCGATTTTTCTGCTCGCACCCTGCCCGGACGTGGCGGCCAGGTCGACACCTCCGGTCCTGGTGTGAACATTTATTCTTCGTGGCCGGGAGCCGAACGCTACAACACCATCAGTGGCACTTCGATGGCTACTCCGCATGTGGCAGGCATTGCTGCGCTGCTCGCAGAAGCTACCGGGTTCCGCGCCCGCGAGCTCTGGGCCGAACTGGTTCAGGAAGGCCGTCGCTTGGAGTTATTCTCCGTGGACGTGGGCTCCGGACTGACCCAGGCACCGCCACCAGCCGAGAATACCGGAGCCTAGCCATGAATCAGGGTTCTCCGGATTCGGTTTCGCATACCTACATCGTGACGGTCACCTCGACCTATACCGCTCAGATGGAGCAGGTGGTCAGCTCGCTGGAATCGTCGGGGCTGCGTGTGAATAAAGTACTCAGTACATTGGGCCAGGTGATCGGGCACGGCAATGAGCAGTTGCGCGGCCAACTGGAGCAAATTGAAGGAGTGCAGTCGGTGGATGAGGATAAAGTTTATCGTCTGCCTTCCCCCAAGGATCCCCTGCAGTAGGCGCTGACCTGAGCATTACCAGAAGAACGCGCACCGATGTTGCGCGTCGCTGTGCTGTGCTTCTGAACAAACCAATACCGCTGGGTAACATCATAAAAAGCCTAGACTCGGAGGCAGATCGGTGCTGAACTTGGAGCTATGAGACAGTACAACATTGGCTATTTTGTCGGTTCGCTAGCCACGAAATCGATCAACCGCACGTTGTCCAAGGCCCTGATCAAATTGGCCCCGGAAAATCTGAGCTTCACCGAGATCCCGATCAAGGATCTACCGCTGTACAGCTACGACTTTGACGAAGATTTCCCTGCCGTAGGCAAGGAGCTCAAAAGCGCCATCGAAGCTTCGGACGGGCTGCTCTTCATTTCTCCGGAATACAATCGCTCCATTCCCGGTGCGTTGAAAAATGCAATCGATTGGGCCTCACGTCCATGGGGTACAAATTCCTTCGCAGGTAAACCCAGCGGACTTGTCGGGGCCTCCATGGGAGCCATCGGCACCGCTGTGATGCAGTCCTCCATGCGCAGCGTGCTCAGTTTCTTGGATTCACCTCAGCTGAACTCCCCCGAAGTCTATCTGGCATTCAATCAAGAGGACTTCGATGCGGAAGGCAACGTATTCAATAAATCCACATCCGAATTTTTGAAGCACTATATGGGTGAGTATGCAGGGTTCGTAGCCCGCGTGCTCGATGCAAATGCCGAAGGACATATCGGAGATCTCAATCCACAGCACGGATAAGTCTGTTTCAACCGCGGACCTCTGGTTAGTCTGCACCGAAATCTGATGAATCGCGCAGCCGCTGATAAATCGGGCGCAACACCGAGTTGAGTTCTTTGGAACGAATCTTCAGCGGAACCTGCGGTAGCTGATCAATGAGCAGTGAGTTGCTCAGACGTTCTGGCCGCGGGGTAATTTGTTGTGAAGACTGATAGAAGCTGTCCAGCAATTCTTCGAGCGGGGTATCAGTCTGCGCCGGTAGTACCAGCAACGTGGATCCATCTCTAACCAGCTAGTCAAACCGTGCAGAGTCCAGCTTATCCAACGTCATCTTTTGAAAGATAGCGACCAGCGTTAGATGTGGTGAGCTTCGATCACGAGGTACGCATAAAACGAGAAAATCCCGGCAACACTCGCAAAAGTGATGCCGGGATTTTAATTTGTGGAGGTAAGGGGATTCGAACCCCTGACCT
>DNHA01000211.1:0-4178 GCA_003486025.1 Micrococcaceae bacterium
TGGCATCTACGTCAGCGAAGAATATGGCGATGGATGCTCAATGAAATTCAGTGCATGATCTAGGACACCTAGGGTTCTGCCATTGCCCCTATCTCGGGTAGGATTGGAAGGTCTGTGCTACTGCACGCCCGAAACTTGGGTGCCGCGGAGCATGGATAACGCAAGAACCTCCTGTTGCGGAAATGCCGCGACCGTTTAGCCCAAAGGAGGTGGGTTCACATGCGTGCTTATGAACTTATGGTCCTCATCGATCCAGAGGTCGATGACCGCACCGTAGAGCCAACTCTCGAGAAGTACCTCGAAGTTGTTCGCTCAAACGGTGGAACGATCGACAAGGTCGATATCTGGGGACGTCGCAAGATGTCTTACGAGATCCAGAAGAAGGCAGAAGCCATCTACATCGTGGTGAACTACACCGCGGATCCAGCTACTTCGTCCGAGCTTGAGCGTCTGCTCAAGATCAACGAGCTGATCCTGCGTCACAAGGTCACCCGTCCGGAAGAGGCTCGCGTTTAATTACGCTTGCACTTTCGTTGTACGACAAACGTTCATTCTGACTAAGGAGAGTCAATGGCAGGCGAGACTGTTATTACCGTTATCGGAAACCTGACCGCCGATCCGGAGCTGCGTTTCACGCCGTCCGGTTCAGCCGTAGCGAACTTCACGATCGCTTCGACTCCTCGCACCTTTGATCGCCAGTCCAATGAGTGGAAGGACGGGGAAGCCCTGTTCTTGCGCGCGTCGGTATGGCGTGAGGCTGCAGAGAACGTTGCGGAGACTTTCACCAAGGGCATGCGAGTCATCGCCCAGGGTCGTCTGCGCTCACGTTCGTATGACACCAAGGAAGGCGAACGTCGCACCGTCATGGAGCTCGAGGTCGATGAAATCGGCCCGTCGCTCCGCTTTGCGTCCGCCAAGGTAACCCGTACCCAGCGCTCCGGCGGTGGCCAGGGAGGCTTTGGCAACAACGGCGGCGGTGGAGGATTCTCCAACGCTCCGCAGCAAAATGCCCCACAAGCTCAGCCGCAGCAACAGCAGCAGCCACAGCAGGGCGGCGGATGGAATGCTCCATCCAACGACCCGTGGAGCACCGGCGGTAACAACGGCGGCGGTGGCGGCGGTGGCTGGGGCAACCCGGGCAGCGACGAACCACCTTTCTAAAAAACTATTTATTCACCATCCCGCAGATCTCTCTGCGGGCTCCAAACCTAAGGAGCTCCACGATGGCTAAGGCTGAAATCCGTAAGCCCAAACCAAAGTCCAATCCCTTGAAGGCCGCTGACATCACTGTCATCGACTACAAGGACGTAGCGTTGCTGCGCAAGTTCATTTCTGATCGCGGAAAGATCCGCGCTCGTCGCGTGACCGGCGTATCGGTTCAGGAACAGCGCAAGATCGCACAGGCTATCAAGAACGCACGTGAAGTAGCCCTGCTGCCTTACTCCGGCGCTGGCCGCGGCTAAGGAAGAGGGGATATAAAATGGCAAAGATCATTCTGACTCACGAAGTATCCGGTCTGGGTGCTGCAGGCGACATTGTTGAGGTAAAGAACGGCTACGCCCGTAACTACCTCCTTCCACGCGGGTTCGCACTCGTATGGACCAAGGGTGGCGAGAAGCAGGTTGAGTCCATCAAGGCTGCTCGCGCTGCTCGCGCCGTGGCAAACCTTGAGGATGCTCAGGCACTTGCTTCGAAGCTGAAGTCCCAGCCGGTGAAAATCACCATGAAGGCTGGCACCAACGGCCGCCTGTTCGGCACCGTGAAGACCGCAGACATTGCTGCTGCGGTTGAAGCTGCTGGCCTAGGCAAGATCGACAAGCGCAACGTTGAGGTCAACGACCACATCAAGTCGACTGGCAACTACACCGCAACCGTTCGCGTACACGAGGACGTTGTTGCAAACCTGAAGCTTCAGGTTGTTGCTGCAGCCAAGAAGTAAGTCTTTTTAGACTCACCTCTGTTCAAAGGGTGATGCATTCTCCGCAAGGGGAGTGCATCACCCTTTGGCGTTTAACGGCTCTTGCGCGAACGTGCAATAGCACGTGAAAAATCAATGATGATGCCCAGTGCTATGAATCCGAAGGCAGGTAGCCAGGTGACTGCCCAGTTGCCCATGCTTCCGGCCGTTCGGTCGCGAAGGGCAAGTTGCAGCATTGGCCACAAGATTGCCAAGACCACTGCGATGATCATAAATGTCTGGTGGCCCTTGGGGGCAGTCTTTGCGGGAAAGGATTCCGCATATTCGTCGGGGGTTCCGAAGCTCGCTGCAGCTTCGTCGTAGGTGCTGCTCTCTGCTTCAACCTCGCGCACAATGTCACGAATGATGGCGGCATCCAGATTCCGCAGCGAGAGATTAAAGCGAAGCTCGTCGAGGTAGTCGGTAGTGCTTTTCATCGTTTTCTCCTAGGATATCTGGCGCAGCCAGGTTCGAACTTCTTGCAGGGTGCTCTGCCCTTGGCTGGTGATTCTGAAGGTCTTGCGTGCTGGGCCGCGGTCTGTGATTTCCCATTCCGATTCGATATCTCCGGACTCTTCCATCACTCGCAGCAATGGGTAGAGGGTGCCGCTTTTGATCCCGGTGAGACCGTGTTCTTCGAGTTTGGAGAGCAGCGAGTAGCCATGCGCTGGCTCATTCATCAGCTGATTCAAGATGATCACCGGTAGCGTTGAGCGCTTTACCTGATGAACTGTCTTATTCACGTTCATGCCTTAAGTATGATTCATACTTAGTAAGGTTCCAATACTACTTTCGGATGGTATTTAAGACTTTGCTCTAGTCACCGTTGCTTCTCGGAGTTCTGCAGTGAGGCTTAACTGGGCATTGGGCCATTGTTCATTCAAATGACCCCCAACAAGGCCGTCATAATCATTGGGAAAGACGCGGATCACACCTAATCTCAGAGGTAGGAGTAACTAGCTTTGAACAATGAGAGAACGGTGGAACACGTGGGCTTTGCTTTTGCGGATCCAGATGTATTAACTGATGCCCAGCGTGAGGCTGTTGCCGAACATCGACGTTCGGTCAAGAGCGAGTCCCGCAAGCTCTCGCTGCGAGAAATGCGCGAGGACGCTCAGCTGAGCCAGGTGGAGCTCGCAGCATCCCTGAAGCTCAGCGTAGACCGGGTGGCACGTATGGAAGCCGGAGATCTGGACCGCGTGCAGGTGGCAACACTTCGGCGCTATGTTGAAGCGATGGGCGGCCAACTTAAAGTCAAGGCTGTCGGTGAAGCAATCCACGTGGACCTTGGATAGCTAAACAAGACGGGTCAAATCACTGCATAGTCGATGCCAAGGCCAGACCGGCCAGCGCAAATTGAAGGCAGCTCGTCGCTAAAACTCTGAACTCTCGCGCAAAACCCCTAGCCGCGGTGAAATCAACGGCGAATACCGGCTAAAGTGTTCCGGTGAGATGCGGGTTACTGATTTGCATCACAGGGAAGTTCAGAAGGGGTTATTTTGCACGAGCGTATTCACCACCGGGCCTTTATCGATCGTTTGATGAGTGCCGAACAGGCAGCAGCTTTTATCAAACCCGGAATGACGGTGGCCATGAGTGGCTTCACCGGTGCGGGATACCCGAAGGCGGTTCCTGGCGCCTTGGCCGCGCAGATGGAAAGCCAGCACGCGCAGGGGCAGGACTTCAAGATCAACGTGCTCACCGGTGCCTCGACCGCACCGGAGCTTGATGGTGTGCTCGCCAAGGCTGAGGGCATGAACCTGCGCCTGCCTTATATGTCTGACCCTGAGCTTCGCCGCCGAATCAACGACGGCAATATGGAGTACATGGACATCCACCTGTCCCACGTCGCCCAGCACGCCTGGTTCGGCTTCTACGGCAAGATCGACGTAGCTATCGTCGAGGTGGTCGGCGTGACCGCAGAAGGCGACCTGATCCCTTCCAGCTCGGTCGGGAACAATAAAACGTGGCTGGAAATGGCAGACCAGATCATCATCGAGGTCAATACCCAGCAGTCGGCCGCGATGGATGGCATGCATGACATCTACTACGGCACCGCGCTGCCTCCGCACCGCAAGCCAATTGATCTGACTACGGTGCGTGACCGCATCGGCCAGAAGTACATGGATATCGATGTCACCAAGGTGGTCGCCGTCGTTGAAACCGATGCGCCAGACCGATTGAGCCCCTTCGCTCCGGTAGATGAAACCAGCACGCAGAT
>DNHA01000211.1:4248-4373 GCA_003486025.1 Micrococcaceae bacterium
CAGGGAAGACTGACCGAGAAACTACTGCCATTGCAGTCCGGCGTGGGCAATATTGCCAACGCCGTACTAGCCGGACTGGCTCGCGGCGGATACAAGGGCCTCACCGCCTACACCGAGGTCATCCA
>DNHA01000321.1:0-3525 GCA_003486025.1 Micrococcaceae bacterium
GTTCCTCGGCATCAAGAAAAAGAAGCTCGCTGAAATCTTCCCTGACCTTCAAGTCCTGGAAGGCGAAGCCCTGCGCGTCATGGCGGAGGAAAGGGAAAACAGCCCGTAACCACGGGCACTTATTCAAGGTGAGTCGATGAACATTGCAGAACTCGGCGTCAAGATCGACTCGGCCGATGCGATCCAGGCAAAAACGAGCCTGGATGAAATGGCGAAGGCTGGCGGCCGGGCCGAGCAGTCCGCCGTTTCGCTGATGAACGAAATGCAGGCGCTGGAGAAATCGCTTTCCACCAGTGCCAAGACCACACAGGACCTGGCAAAGCAGCGTGATGCACTCGCCAAACTCACCAAGACCGGCGCCTATGGCGAGGCCGAGGCGGCGAAGATCTCCGCTCAGCTCGACAAGCAGCAGGTGGCTCTGGCCAAGTCTGCACTGGATGAGCAGAAGGCCCTGAACAGCCTTCTGGGTGCCATCGACCCGGCCCGCGCTGCTCTGGCGAAGCTGGATACCCAGGTCGAGCAACTTGGCAAACACCTGGATGCCGGACGCATCAGCCAGGATCAGTACAACAGTGCTTTGGGCAAGATCGACAAGGACTACGCCAAGCTCGAAAAGACCACCACGGGTTTCGACAAACTGAAACTAGGTACGCGTCAGGCCCAGGAAAACGTCGTTCAACTCGGCAACGCCTTATCTACAGGCGATTGGGGTAGCGGTGCGCGGGCCGTAGCCCAGATTGGAGTGGGGGCGGGCGCCTCTATGGGCAGTATGTTGGCCCTGGCTGCGCCTATCGGGCTGGTGGCCGCCGCCATTGGTGGCCTGGCTGTTGCCTACTACAAGGGCAGCGAGGAGCAGGATCGCTATAACAAGTCGCTGATCCTAACCGGCAATTACGCCGGAGCAACATCCTCATCGCTAGGGGGCATGGCGCGTCAGGTCAGCGACATCGTTGGCACTACTGGGGCGGCAGCGGCGGTTTTGGCGCAATTGGCGGGCTCCGGCAAGATCGTAAGCAGTAGCTTTGAGCAGATTGCTGTTGCAGCCTTGTCGTTCGAGAAAGCTACCGGCAAAGCGGCATCTGAAACCGTTAATGATTTCGCCAAACTGGCGGATGATCCGGTTAAGGCTGTTGTTGCGCTCAACGACAAGTACAACTTTCTCACTGCCGCCGTGTACACCCAAATTCGAGCCTTGCATGAGCAGGGTGACACCCTGGGTGCCCAGCAGTTGGCAGAGAGTGCTTACGCCGATGCCTTGGTTCTGCGTGCCGATACGATCACCAGCAACTTAGGCACAGTAGAAAGCGCATGGGACTCGGTTAAGGGCGCCGCCAAAGGTGCCTGGGATGCAATACTTGATATCGGGCGCGAAGAGACATTCGATCAAAAATTCGAAAAGCTCGCGGACCGCTTAAATACACTACGCAACGCCCAATCTAATCCGATGATCCTGGGCGACAACCCTGACATGATGATGCTCAGTCGCGGTGAATCAGGCGCCCAGGACGACATCACCGCGCTGCTGCAGAAAGAGGTTGATGACCAGGCAAAAGCGCGCCGGGAAATGTTCCAGGCTCAGGATATGCGGGAGGGCACTAAGGCCTATGAGACCCTGCAAAACAATCTAGACGCCACAGCATCAAAGTCCACGAAGCTGACCAAGGCGCTCGAGGAAAATCAAAGGCGTATCGCTTCCGCGCGACAGGCAGGCTACATGTTCACTGCCGCAGAGGAAGCGGCTCTAGAAAAACAGACTCGGGACAAGTTCAAAGACCCAAAAAACGCCGGCTCCCAGGTCGATCTGACCAGCTTCAACAACGCCAAGAACGACCTGGCGGCCATCACCGACACCTACAAAAACTACCAGAAGGAACTGGAAGCTGCGCAGAAGGCCGGTCTGCTGTCCGAGGCCGATTACCTGCTGCGGCGCCAGGCGCTGATCGGCAATCAGCTCGACCAGACCACGGCAGCGTACGAGGCCGAGATTGCGGCGTTGGAAGCCGCCAAGGGCAAGAAGACCACATCGGCAGCGCAAAGCATCCAACTCGACCAGAAGATAGCCGACGCGCGCGCAGGGATGGTAAAGGCGCAGAAGGACGCCGACAGCCAGCTTGAGGTGTTGGCTACCAATGAGATCGGGCGACTCGCCAAGCAGGAGCGGGCGATCAGCTCGTACGTGCAGGCGCTAGGGCAGCAACAGCGAGCCCTGGAGCTTGCGGGCCAGCGGGCGGTGCTCGGCGTTGGCCAGGGAGATCGGCAAAACGCGCTCAACGGGGAGCTGAACAGCCAGCAAGATCGATTTGCTCAGCAGTCGCTGGATCTGGAAAACCAGCGCTCCGATCCATCGCGCAATATGTCGGACGAAGAGTTCACCCGAAAATCGCAGGCGCTCGCCGATGCGAACAAGAAGGCGACCGACCAGATCCGGCAGAACTACGCGGATGTGGAGGCTGCCCAGGGCGACTGGACGAACGGAGCGACATCGGCCTGGGCCAATTACCTGGATTCGGCGCGTAACGTCGCCGGGCAAACCAAGGCCCTGTTCGGCAATGCTTTCAGCTCGATGGAGGACGCAGTCGTCAACTTCGCCATGACCGGGAAGCTGTCGTTTGCTGACTTCACCAAGTCGATCCTGGCAGACATGGCGCGCATTGCCACCCGCCAGGCCAGTTCGGCATTGTTGGGCAGTTTGGTGGGGGCAGCGGCCAGCTACTTGGGCGGCAGCGCCGCGGGTGGCGGCAATGGGCTGGCAGCTGGGTCTGCTGGTGCCACATCGTCAAACCTCGGCGCATCCCCGGCCGGCTATTCCAGTACCTACCTCAGTGGCTTCAGGGCAACTGGCGGCCCCGTTGATCCGAACTCTCTGTACCAGGTGAACGAACTCGGTCCAGAGCTCTACAGCGAGGGAGGGAAGTCGTACCTGATGACGGGTGCAAACGGTGGGAGTGTCACCCCGCTTACTACGGGAGGCGGGCCTGGGATGTCCGCATTGACTGGTCGCGGGGTCGGCGGTGGGACTTCGGTTAGCCTCACCATGCCGATTATGGTCATGACGGATGAAGAGTCGGGCAAGTCGGATGGCGACAAACTTGATACAGAACTCTTCCAGCGAAACATGCAGGAGCGCATGCGCAGCGTCGCGAAAGAAGAGATCGCCAAGTCTTGGCGCCAAAATGGTGTGAGCCGCCAAAACGCAAGAGGGTGAAGTATGGCAATCGAACGATTCACCTGGGCGACGGAGAAGGGCGCGGAAGGGGATGTNNCTCACTTTCACTGGCGCCAAGACTCGCGTTCTGGAAATCAAGGCGTTCCTTGATCGGCACAAGGGGGCAAAGGCGTTTCTCTGGACGCCTCCCCTTGGGGATCTGGGCCTCTACAAGTGTAATGGCTACAAGCCCGTGCACCGCGGCGGCCAGGTCTACGCCATCACCGCCACCTTCCAACAAACCTTTCACCCCTGAGATAACCGCCCATGGCACTGATCACGGACATCCAGAAACTGGAGCCCGGCGGCGAAATTCGCCT
>DNHA01000321.1:3675-3806 GCA_003486025.1 Micrococcaceae bacterium
AGGAGTACGCGGCCTGGCCGGTTCAGATTGAGGGTATTTCCTCGAGCAGCGACGGCACCGCCGCTCGGCCGACTTTCGCCGCCGGCAACGTCAATGGGCGCGTCACGGCGCTGTGCTTGGCCTTCGAGGAC
>DNHA01000217.1 GCA_003486025.1 Micrococcaceae bacterium
ATGCTGCGCCCACACTCTCAAAACATCACTTTCTAACAATAATTTAACAGAAAAGATGATGAGTTTGTTTATTTGATGTTAGATTAGTTTCGTCACGAGCGACAGTTATGTCCCACGCAAAGGAGCGCCATGATCTCGAAACCCTCAAACCTCGACTCACCCCCATCTACTGGAGGCAGCACAGGGTTGCTCGAGCGCATGGGCCTGCCGCGCCCGCTGCTTTGGGGTTTCATTGGGCTGACCCTCTTCATGATCGGCGACGGGGTAGAAACAAACATCCTCACCCCGTATTTGACTGGCGAACACGGCTTCTCCATTCCCCTCGCCGGCACCCTCATCACCGTTTACGGCGTCGCAGTGGCAATTGCCGCATTCCTTTCTGCATCGCTTTCCGATCTCTGGGGGCCGCGCAAGGTGATGTTAATAGGCGCAACCATCTGGGTCGTCTTTGAACTTCTCTTCTTGCTTGTCGCACTGAACTCTTCAAATGTGGTGCTGGTCTTCATTGCCTACGGCCTACGCGGCTTTGGCTATCCGTTCTTCGCGTACGGATTCCTCGTATGGATCTCCGCCACCGCAAATGCTAAGCGTTTAGCGGTGGCCATCGGCTGGTTCTATGTGGCATTTAGTGCCGGGCTGCCGACCTTGGGCGCGTTGACGGCCACCGCTTCATTGGAAATTTTCGGGTTGAATTACTACCAGACACTGTGGATTTCTCTGGCCTTGGTCGTACTTGGCGCAGCTGTGGCGCTACTTGGGGTCAAGGAAAAAACCGGTCGCGCGCCCCTAGTGGACAATCCAGAGCAGGTCTGGAAGACCATGAGTTTTGGACTGCGCCTGCTGGCAAGCAACCGCAAGGCGCTGATGGTGATGCTCGCTCGGACCATCAACTCGGTGCCGACTTACGGCATGGCGGTATTCTTCCCCGCCTTGTTTGTGGAGCGTTTCAACTGGAGCGTGGGACAGTTCCTGATTCTCACCACGGTAATCTACGCGGTGAATATCCCCTTCAATCTCTTCTTCGGAGCATTGGGCGACAAGCTTGGATGGTCCAAGACCGTGGTCTGGTTTGGAGCGATTCTCTGCGCTCTCTCCATGGCAGGCCTCTATCTGGTCCCGGCCTGGGCAGTAGATCAGGGCCTGAGTTACGCGTACCCGCTAACACTGCTCATTGGCGCGGTTTTCGGAATCGGACTCGCGGGCTTTGTTCCCCTGTCGGCCATCGCAGTGTCATTGGCACCCGAGCACCCGGGAGCGGCCATGGCCTCCTACAACTTGGGCATCGGCGCCGCGGTCTTCGCCGGCCCATTGCTGGTCGCCCTGCTCTACACCACCTTGGGCGCGGCCGGAATGGTGTATCTGTTCGCCGCGCTTTACCTGGTTGCCGCCTTGATGTCGCACTCCCTGCGTGGAACCCAACCCGGATTTAATGGCGTCCCGGTCCCTGCAGCCGAGCGCGTCGGTTAAGCCGAGAGACACCCAAAATTTTCTCATTTCACTAAGGAGACCGCGAGCTCATGAAACTTTCGAACGCATCATTGGCCAAGATCCCGGCCGAGGTAGCAGTACCGGCCTACGACCGCAGCAAGGTCACTGCCGGAATCGTCCACTTCGGCGTGGGCGGTTTCCACCGCGCCCATCAAGCCATGTACTTGGACCGTCTCATGAACCAGGGGCAAGCCTTGGAGTGGGGAATCTGCGGCATGGGCATCATGCCTTCCGATGCCCGCATGCGAGATACGTTGCGTGACAGCGACGGAATGTACACACTGGTCGTGAAGAACCCGGACGGCAGCCGAGAGGTGCGGGTCATTGGGTCAATTATCGATTACGTGTACGCCCCAGATGATTCGCAGGCCGCGGTAGAGAAACTTGCAAATCCAGCCATTCGGATTGTCTCGCTGACCGTCACCGAAGGTGGTTACAACGTCAATCCGGTCACCGGGGAATTTGATCTGGGCAACTCGGGAATCGTCGCAGATCTGAACGACCCGGCGCAGCCCAAAACCACTTTTGGATTGATCAGCGCCGGGCTGAAGCTTCGCCGCGAACGCGGAATCGCGCCCTTCACCATCATGAGCTGCGACAACATTCAGGGCAACGGCGAGGTGGCACAAAAGATGTTTGGTGCATTCGCTACTGCGCTGGACGAAGAATTCGGCACGTGGGTGCAATCCAACGTACCGTTCCCCAACTCGATGGTTGACCGCATCACCCCCGTCACCACCGATACCGATCGTCAAGACGTAACCGATCGTTATGGCATCGAAGACGCCTGGCCCGTGGTCTGCGAAGACTTTGCGCAGTGGGTTCTGGAAGACAAGTTCATCTCCGGCCGTCCAGAGTTCGAACAGGTCGGCGTCCAGATAGTTGCCGACGTGGTGCCATATGAGCTGATGAAGCTGCGGCTGCTCAACGCCACTCATCAGGGGCTATGCTACTTTGGCCATCTGGCCGGCTACAGTGCAGTGCATGATGTGGCACGCCATGAACTATTCGCCCAGTTCCTCCTGCGCTACATGCGTACCGAGGCGGAGCCAACCTTAGAAACCCTTCCCGGAGTGGATCTGGCAGCATATCAGGACAAGCTGATCGAACGGTACAGCAACGAGTACGTCGCAGACACGATTGCGCGTCTCTGCGCAGATTCCTCAGACCGCATTCCGAAATGGCTGATGCCGGTGGTCCGCGAAAACCTTGCCGCAGATCGTGATGTGAGCCTTTCTGCCGCCATCGTGGCCAGCTGGGCTCGTTATGCCGAAGGCACCGACGAGGTCGGAGAGCCTATCCAGATCGTTGACCGCCTGGCCCCCGAGGTACGCGCGGCCGCGGCGAAACATGCCGAAGATCCGTTGGCATTCCTGCGTCAGGAGGATCTCTTTGGCGATGTCGTCAACGATGAGAGATTCACCAAGCCCTACCTAGAGGCGTTGGAGTCCTTGCATGGCAACGGTGCAATCGCCACATTGGAGCTCATCATGTCGCAGGCCTCAACTCGGTAGCCCATATGGTCTATGGCTAATGGCCGGGCTCACCTTGCTGCAAAGGGAGCCCGGCCATTTTGGTATCCGGAAGCATGGCTCTTGGATAATCATTGCTAAACTAAAGTGACACTTTAGTTTTGAGGATCACCGTGAATCAGGAAATCTGGCCGGTCAGCACCCGCCCACGCAGTGTGGCAACCCATCAAAAAGTCCTGACTGCTACGGCTGAGCTGCTACGCGAGGTCGGATTCCGGGGAATTTCAGTGGAACGCATCTCTGAACACTCAGGAGTCAGCTCGGCGACGTTATATAAGCATTGGCCCACCAAAAATGCGATAGTTGCCGAGGCTTTTGGACGTGTCGCAAGCGAGGCATTGCAATTTCCCGTGGATGGTGACCCACTGGCAAATCTCATTAATTGCACGGTCGAATCGCTCACTTTCCATAGCGTGCAGAGCGGTCGAGTATTTTTCCAGCTTTTGGCCGCTTGTTCCTTGGAGCCGCAAAGCGCAGCGTACATCGATCAGTTCTATATGGCACCCCGGAGAGAAGCCCTCAAACCACTTTTCGCTCGTGCTCTGGCTTCGGGCCAACTGGCTCCCGGGCTGAATATAGAGATGGCCATGGACGTGGTTTATGGGGCCGCGGTTTTTCGGCTGATGCGCGATGCCGACAATGTAGCTGTGGTAGACATCGAAGAAACCGTACGCTGGTCCGTCCGCGGCCTCTTGGCTGAGCAACCTAGGAACTAGCCTCCTACTCCCCCATCAATTCAACATAGAACGAGATCTCGTGGCACACGCCAATAACTTCGTCGCCGATAAATTCGGCTTCACCACCGCACTGATTGGCCTTTGCCTCATCGCGGCACACTCCGGCACTCCCTCGCCGCTCTTTCCGCTCTACTCCGAGCAATGGGGATTATCCCCACTGGAAGTCAGTAGCGTTTTCGCCGTATACATCCTGGGCCTGCTGGTCACTTTGCTGACCTGCGGCGCACTGTCGGATCATATTGGACGGCGCCCCGTAGCTTTTTGCGCATTGCTGATTGCCGCCGCATCGATGCTGGTCATGGCGTTCGCCGATTCGCTCAACGCCCTCTTGATTGCGCGAATTCTGCAGGGTATCGCTTCGGGTCTCGGGTTTGGCACTTTGGGTGCCGCGCTCCTGGATTACTCTCCTGCATCACGCCACGGCACAGTCGCAATGCTCAACGGCGCGGTACCACCGGCGGCCATCGGATTCGGTGCATTACTCAGTGGAATTCTTGTCCAATTCGCGCCACACCCATTTCAGATCCCTTACCTGGTGGTGGCCTCGCTTCTGATCCTTGCCCTCGTCCCTGCGTGCTTGCTTAAGGAACGCCACCCGCGCCGTCCAGGCGTACTTCGTTCGCTGGTCCCCTCCGTGCTGATCCCCAAAGAAGTGCGCCGCGAATTCTTCGTTGCCGTGGGCGCACTGCTTGCCAGCTGGGCACTGGTCGGAATGAATTTGGGGCTCGGCGCGAGCATCAGCAAAACCTTGCTGAATATCCAGTCGCCCACCGTCGGCGCTTTAGCCATTTTGGCGGTCACCGGTACCAGTTCAATACTCGGCGTGCTCACCTTCCGGTTCATTGCACTGAAGGTCATGCTCCTTGGCTGTGCAGCATTGATCGTTGGTTCGGCTTGCCTCGTTCTCGCGGTTTATACGGAAAGTATCGCTGTCTATTTCACCGCAAGCATTATCGGCGGCATCGGCTTGGGCGG
>DNHA01000201.1:0-384 GCA_003486025.1 Micrococcaceae bacterium
AGTTCCGAACCGTACTTCAGCGGCATATCCCAGCCGCCGAAGTCGGTGAACGAGGCGCCTAGCTCGGCGTGCTTCTCGTGCAACTCTGTGTGCTTGATGTCAGTCATCACGATGTCCTAGTCTTCGAAGGCTTCAGGAGGTGGGCAGGAGCAGATCAGGTTTCGGTCACCAGCTGCACCGTCGATGCGGCCGGTGGCAGGGAAGTACTTATCGCGCTTGAGGCTGGCGACCGGGAAGGCTGCCTGCTCTACGGAGTACTTGCGATCCCAGCTGCTGTTGACCACGGCGGAGACACTGTGCGGAGCGTTGCGCAGTGGCGACTCTTCGATGCTGTAGACGCCGGCGAGAACTTCCTGCATTTCCTGGTGGATGGTGATCATCGCT
>DNHA01000201.1:468-2988 GCA_003486025.1 Micrococcaceae bacterium
ACATCTTCTGCGGTGGCTCCGGTCTTCGCGGTCAGTTCGCGAAGATCCAGGATGCACTCGTGAGCTACCAATTCCTTGTTGCCGGTGAACAGTACCGGGTAGTACTCGTTCAGGCGCTTGGCAATGTAGTTTGCGCTCAAGATCGCGGTCTTGGTGGCGTCGGTCAACCCGTCGCCGCCCATCATCGCGATGTATGCCCAGGAAATCGGCAGTACGCCGGCGGAACCGAAAGCGGTAGCAACTACCGGCACACCGTCGCGCTCGGAGTAGGTACCCGATGGGTCACCTGGCAAGAACGGCACCAGGTGCTCGCCCACACCGATTGGGCCAACGCCCGGTCCACCGCCACCGTGCGGGATGCAGAAGGTCTTGTGCAGGTTCAGGTGGCTGACGTCGCCGCCGAACTGGCCTGGCTGAGCCAGGCCAACCAGTGCGTTCATATTTGCACCGTCGATGTAGACCTGGCCGCCTGCGGCATGGATCTTGTCGCAGACTTCGCGTACGTCCGCGTCGTAGACACCGTGGGTGGACGGGTAGGTGATCATGATGGCCGAAAGGACATCCTTGTTCGCCTCGATCTTGGCATCAAGATCGTTCGCATCGATGGTGCCATCTGCCGCGGTCTTCACGACTACAACCTTCATGCCGGCAAGTACCGCGGAGGCCGCGTTGGTGCCGTGGGCCGAAGCCGGGATCAGGCAGACGTTGCGCTGGCCTTCGCCGCGGGAGGCGTGGTAGCCGGAGATGGCAAGCAGCCCCGAGTATTCGCCCTGGGACCCGGCGTTCGGCTGGATCGAAACACCGGCGTAACCGGTAATGGTGGTCAACCGGCCCTCAAGGTCGGTGATCAGCTCGCGCCAGCCTTCGGTCTGCTCGGCCGGAGCGTATGGGTGGATCGAAGCGAACTCTGGCCAGGTGATGGATTCCATCTCGGCGGCCGAGTTCAGCTTCATGGTGCATGAGCCCAGCGGGATCATGGTGCGGTCCAGCGCCAGGTCGCGGTCTGCCAGGCGGCGCAGGTAACGCATCATCTGGGTTTCCGAGGAAATGGTGTTGAAGATCGGGTGAGTCAAGTACGCGCTGGTGCGGACCTGGGCCTCTGGGATGTCAAAGCCCTCTGGTGCGCACAGCTCCACGCCGAAGACCTCTGCCAGCGAGCGGACAATTGCCGCAGTGGTGGCCTCATCGGTGGAGATGCCCACCTGGGTTTCGGAAACCTTGCGCAGGTTCACGCCCGACTCAGCGGCCTTGGAGATGATCGCTGCGGCGTCCTCGACGTTCACTACGACGGTGTCGAAGAACGAGTCGCTGGCCAGGGTGAAGCCACCGGCTACCAGTGAGCTGGCGATGACGCGTGCATGGTTGTGCGCACGGCTGGCAATCATCTTCAGACCTGCTGGGCCGTGGTAGACGCCGTACATCGAGGCGCAAATTGCCAGCAGTGCCTGTGCGGTACAGATGTTGGACGTGGCCTTCTCGCGGCGGATGTGCTGTTCGCGGGTCTGCAGTGCCAAACGGTATGCAGGGGTGCCCGCGTCATCGCTGGAGACGCCAACCAGGCGACCTGGCATGGAGCGGGTCAGGCCGTCAGCCACCGCGAAGTAGGCTGCGTGCGGGCCGCCGAAGAACAGCGGCACGCCGAAGCGCTGGGTGTTGCCCACTGCGATATCCGCGCCCTGCTCACCTGGAGGGGTGATCATGGTCAGCGCGAGCAGGTCGGCGATAACAGTGACCATCGCACCGGCGTCTTTGGCGGCCGCGATGATCTGCTTGTGGTCGGCAATCGAGCCGTCGTTGCCTGGCTGCTGCAGCACGATGCCGGAGATATCACCCTCGGGCAGTCCCTGCGCCAAGTCGGCAACTTCTACTTCAAAGCCCAGCGCATCCGCGCGTCCCTGGATGACCTTGATGGTCTGCGGGAAAATATTTGAATCCAGGACGGTCTTGCCGTTGCCCTTTTTCTTGTTGACGCGGCGCATCATCAGCACCGCTTCGGCTGCCGATGAAGATTCATCAAGCATCGAGGCGTTAGCGACAGGAAGTCCGGTCAGATCCATGACCATGGTCTGGAAGTTCAGCAGCGCTTCGAGGCGGCCCTGCGAGATTTCTGGCTGGTACGGGGTGTAAGCGGTGTACCAGGCCGGGTTTTCCAGCAGGTTGCGCAGGATCGGCGACGGCGTGTGGCAGTTGTAGTAGCCCTGGCCGATGTAGGTCTTGAACAGTTGGTTCTGGTTGGCGATGGCTTTGATCTTGGCCAGTGCCTCGGCTTCGCTCAAGCCGTCTTCCAGGCCGAGCACGCTGGTGCCCTTGATGCTTTCCGGGATCACACTGGCGCTCAAGGCTTCCAGGGAGTCAAAGCCCAGGCTGGCGAGCATTTGCTGCTTATCTTCCTGGCGCGGGCCGATGTGGCGGGCGATGAATTCGTTGGCGGTGCTCAAATTAACAGTCATGGCGCGCTCCTCAGGCTTCAGCGTTGGCTTTGATCAGGCGGTCGTACGCATCCTGATCCAACAGCTTAGC
>DNHA01000163.1 GCA_003486025.1 Micrococcaceae bacterium
AGCGCATGACCAGCGAGACTGACGCGCTCTCATCCGATCGCCAGCTCAAGACGCTGGTGCTGACCGATCTTTGTGATTCGGTGGCACTGACGGCGCGGATTGGCGATGCCGCAGCAGCTGAGTTGTTTCGTAGCCTGGATGTGCGGGTGCTGCAGCTGTTGCAGCGCTGGAAGGGGCGCCTGATCGATCGCTCCGATGGAATGCTGCTGATATTCGACGTACCCGCGCACGGCCTGGGGTTTGCGTTGGACTATCTGGATGCATTGGCCGAGATCGGCAACGCGCGGAAACTCCCGCTGCAGACGCGGGTCGGGATCCATGTCGGCGACGTGTTGTTCTGGCGCAACGACGAGGCCGCCGTTGCTGCCGGCGCCAAGCCGCTGGATGTAGAAGGTGTCGCCAAGCCCACAGCAGCACGCTTGATGGCGTTGGCGCGCCCAAACCAGATTCTGCTATCGGCGGTGGCCGAGGGTTTGTTGCGAGCCAGTCAGCGGGAGCTGGGTGAACGAGGCAACGGCCTGCAATGGAAATCGCATGGCCGCTGGTACTTCAAAGGCCTGCCGACGGCGCAGGAAGTGTTTGAAGTGGGTGTTGCTGGCCGTGCTCCAATGCGCGCTCCAGCACGTTCGAACAAGGCCTGGCGCAGGTTGCCCCTATGGCGGCGGCCGGCGGCGCTGGCTGCTGAAATGACCATTGTGATGGTCTTGGTAGTGCTTGCGTGGGTCATGGTGCGGCCGGAGCCGGCCATCGCGTTTGGCGAGCGTGACTGGGTCGTAGTCGGGGATCTGAAAAATCTCACCGACAATCCTTTGCTTGATGAGCCGCTCACCCAGGCTTTTCGTATCAGTTTGGAGCAGTCGCGGTACGTCAATGTACTCAGTGACATGACGGCCAGGGATACAGTGTCGAGAACCCGGCGCAATCCGGATACGACAGCCATTGACCGCGCATTGGCTTCTGAGGTCGCACTTCGCAACGGAGCGCGTCTGGTTGTCCTTCCCTCGATATCTGAGGTCGGTGGGAGATTGCGTATTCGTGTGGAGGTGGTGGACCCCAAGAACCAATCCACAATTCACTCTGAATCGGTGGATGGAAAGGGGCTTGGGTCAGTACTGGCTTCAGTGGACACCCTGACCTCCAAATTGCGAACAGCGTTGGGTGAATCTGCTGGTTCGGTGAGGTCTGGATCTGAGCCATTGCCAATCGTCACCACATCGAACTTGCAGGCATTGCGGGCCTATGCGCTCGGCCTGCGCAACGCGCGTGAGGGGCAATGGCCGACCTCCTTGCAGATGTATATGGAGGCCGTGCACCTCGATCCGGAATTTACAATGGCATATCTTGGTGTAGCGAGAGCCAATGTGGTCTTGTCGGGGCGTCCGAAGGCATTGCCTTGGCTGGAAAAAGCAGTGGCATTGAGGGACCGTCTGCCAGACCGGGAGCGCCTTTATCTCGACGCCTGGGAAGCTGAGTTGAAGATGCCAACGCGCGCTTTGGAGAAATGGCAGGTGATGGCGAGCATGTACCCCGATGACTTCTCGGGGCAGGCTAATGCAGCTTGGCATTTGTATGTCGCCAATCGCTTTGACGACGCGCTTCCCTATGCGAAGGCTGCAGATGTTCAGCAGGATCCGTTGCGTTCTTACGCAGGGGACTACGTTGCACGCATCCTGCTGGCACAGGGGAAGGCGGAGCAGGCCCTGACGCAATTGCAGGGAATTACCGATCCGGTCATGCCTGGTCACGCTCGCCGCATGGCTGCGACGTTTGCAGTCCAGGCCAACTATGCCGAGGCTGAAGAATGGCTGGACAAGGCTGCGCCAAGCGAAGGGCCTGACGCTGACTTCGTTCCGTTCATAGATAGGGTTTCCATCGCGTTGGATCAGGGGCAATGGCGTCAGGCTGCGGTGCTATCCGCGCATGTCGTGGAGGCGTCCGAGGATTCCGACGCCTTCATACACCATCAGTTCCGTTCGATTGGAGCAATGGTCGATTGGGCGCAGGAGTCGGCCGGTCGTCGCGAACGTCGCGCGCAGGTGGCCCGTGGATTGATTGCAGAGTTGAACTCTTCAAAATGGGACCCGCTGAATCGTGGTGACTTGGCGTCGATGCTATTGGTGAATGCCGATCTGGCGTTGCGTGAGGGCGACCCGGCTTTGGCGATTGAAGCGCTGGCGCTTGTCCACAGCCTACCCGCCGAGACGCGGTACAACGTTCTGAATAATCTCGAGCGCACTACCCGCGCTGGTTTGCTGGCCCACCAGGGGAAATTGGAAGAAGCGCTCACCCTGTTGCCAGTTCGCTCTGATGACCTTTATCAGTCGCGGGTCATGTTGTTCAACCTGCTGACCCAGGCAGGTCGCCATTCGGATGCCGAGAAGCAGGCGCGCTGGTTGTTGGACCAGCGTGGCCGTGCCTACATGGAGGCCAATGCATCCCAGTCACTGCAGCCATTGAACGTAATGGATGCAGGGATGGCGAGGCTCTGGCTGTCCGAATCACTTTTGGCACAGGGAAACAAGGAACAGGCCGGCCACGAGCTTGGCCTGTTCCTGCAGCACTGGCCTATGGCGGATCTACCGCCTCAGCTTCGTTCCAGGGCAGAGCGTATCTTGTTGGCCTCAAAGCAGAAGATCACGTTGTGATTGCCGGCTGCCGCAAGGTGCTTCTGCAGTAGCAACCGTGTTGCTGCAATCTCCTCTTTGCTCGCCAATTGTGTAGATGTCATGCAGTAGTAGTTATCGCCAGGTTCTGGAGCTGGGTTCGCCTTCCCGTTCTCCTGATCAGCGTCCAGACTGGCCAGCGCCTGGGCGGGATTGGCTTGGAATACGGAGCGGAAATCATCATCTGTCGAGAGCTTCTCGAGCAGGGAATCCACGGTCACCGGATCCAGCCCGGTGTGCCCGCCCGCAATTTCACGTTCGTCTGAAGAAATGTTCATCATCTTCCGCCATTGCCCGGCGGGGAGGCGCGCAAGCGCCCGTCCGGTCAGAATTGACAATATGTCCCACGCCCCCTGCGTGGATCGAGGATCATACCTATGAAAGTCCGCCGTTGTATGTCCTTGTACTTTGAAATACGCGAAAGCAGCCGGTTCGACATGGGGAGTCTGCTGTCGGGTGGCGCTGGTCTGGTTACAGACCGTGGTTGGATTGCCCTCGCACCGCACCTGGAGCAGGAGCTGCGTGTATCAGAAGCGGAGATGCTTGCATGCGGCCGCTTTAGCCCTGAGAGCTGGACGGTGCTGGGAGCAGAGCCTGATCCAGTAGTGCTGCGTTTGCTCGAGTCGGGGCTTCTGGTTTCTGACGACCAACGCTACGCCGGGCAAGGCGACGCGGATGGGCGCTACCGTAGGCTGCACTGGTGGCCCCTGTCGGCACTTGTACAGCGCTTTGCGCGCTGGGATGGTGTCAACAGTGTGGAGTCCATGCAGCGCCTGGGGACGGATAGTGTGGCGGGGTTGCTCAATCACTGCGGGCTACCCCCGCCAGCGACCTTGGAGCGTACAGCTGAAGGCCCGGATGTAGGTCTGCAGCGGCTTGCCCCGCTAGCGCTGGATGGCTTGCTGGCAAGGCGGGTTACCTGCCGCAACTATGATCCACAGAAGACCTTGGACAAGGCTCTGTTCTCACGCATGATGGAACGGGTGTTCGCGGCCCAAGGACTGGTTGAGGAAAGCGAAGGCGTCCAGTTCCTCAAGAAACACACACCTTCTGGCGGCGGCCTGCATGCAACCGAGTGCTACTTGATCGTGCAACACGTGGAAGGGATATCACCGGGGCTTTATCACTACCGTCCAGTTGATCACGTATTGCGATCGATGGATGCTCCAACGATTCCGTTGGATGAATTCGCATCTTCGGTTCTGGCGGGTCAGCATTGGTTCGCCGATGCGGCAGTGCTGGTGGTATATGCACCACGCATAGCACGTAGTCATTGGAAGTACCGTAACCATCCCAAGGCTTATCGTGCGTTGCTGCTGGATGTCGGACACCTGTCGCAGACACTCTATGTCAGTGCGACGGATCTTGGTCTTGGAGCATTCGTCACTTCTGCGATCAATGAGGTGCAGTTGGAACGCGCATTTGGGTTGGATCCATTGGAGCAGGCGCCACTTGCAATTGGTGGATTTGGATGGCGGGCAGCAGAGCAGAGCGTTGCTGAATTTGATCCCGTACAAGCCGTTTGGTGAGCGATGGGAAGTGAATCAATCAGCATCACCTGCAGTTCGTCAGTCAATGTTGAACAGTGAAAATTGCTTTGATATATCGCCATAGCGCGCGTTTGCAACCTCTACCATCGCAAACTTATCGGTTCTGATCGCGCATGAGTTGGGAGTCGGCGAGGTTGCCAGTAGTTGTCGAAGTGAGTTCAGGAATGCTGCATCCAACTCTTTGAAGTCCCGCCATTGAGCTGCGGGGGAGAGCTGTATAGCCCGCCCTCACTCAAAGCAGCGGACCAAGCAAGAATGTGGATTTGTTTTTATCAGCCTCGATTCTGACTTCATTGCGACGATACGGTCGGCAACACAGAACTGAGCCGACCAAGATCCGGAGGCGTCGATGAGGGAAATCAGCCCGCCTCGAAATCCACCAGCACCGCGCCATCGGCCACCTGATCACCGGCCTTGGCGCGGAAGCCGTGCACGGTGCCGTCGGCCGGCGCCTGCAGGGTGTGCTCCATCTTCATTGCTTCCATCACCAGCAGCGGCGTGCCGCGGCTGACGGTGGTGCCCGGCTGCACAAGCAGGGTAACGACGCGGCCGGGCATCGGTGCCAGCAGGCTGCCACCGTGATCGTTGCTGCTGTCGGCTTCGGCGACCGGGTCGTGGATGTTGAAGCGCTGTTGCTGGTCGGTGCCGAACACATACAGCGTATTGCCTTCGCGGATTGCCTGGCCGCGCAGCAGGCGTTGGCCGAGCTGCAGGGCGTAGCAAGCACTGCCAGCTTTCCCTGCCACGGCGATCGAGGTATCGCCGACCTGCACTTGCCAGTCATTGGCGCTGTCGCGGACCTGCAGCTGCTTGCGTTGTTCCAGATGTTCCAGCGTAACCGAGCGTGCCGCGGGGCCGGTGAGGCGCCAGCTGTCGGTAATGGCCCAAGGTGAAGTGTCGTTATTGCGTGGCTGCTCGCTGCTGACGGCAAGCACGGCGGCCAGTGCCCAGTCCTCGTCGCTTGCCGCGATGTGATGGATATCCAGCGCTTCACGCTCGCGCTCGATCAAAGCGGTATCCAGGTTGGCGCTGCGGAACGAGTCGGTCAGTACCAGCCGGCGCAGGAAGGCGGCATTGGTGGTCACGCCGACCACCTGGCACTGTGCCAGTGCCAGCTGCATGCGCTGCAGGGCGCTGTCGCGGTCCACGTCCCAGACGATGAGCTTGGCGATCATCGGATCGTAGTACGGAGTAATTGCGTCGCCTTGCTCAACACCTGCATCCACACGCACATGGGCGCTGGGTTGCGGCAGTCGCAGGTGACGCAGCGTGCCGGTCGAGGGCAGAAAGCCGCGGTCCGCGTCTTCGGCATACAGGCGCGCTTCGATCGCATGGCCGTGGATCTGCAGCTGCTGCTGGGTCTTTGGCAACGGCTGGCCTGCGGCCACGCGCAGCTGCCATTCGACCAGATCGGTACCGGTGATCAGCTCGGTGACCGGGTGCTCAACCTGCAGGCGGGTGTTCATTTCCATGAAATAGAAATCGCCATCCGGGCCTGCGATGAATTCCACCGTGCCTGCGCCAACGTAGCCAACCGCGCGCGCCGCATCGGTAGCGGCCTTACCCATCGCAGCGCGGCGTTCAGCGGTCATGCCGGGTGCGGGTGCTTCCTCCAGTACCTTCTGGTGACGGCGCTGCACCGAGCAGTCGCGTTCAAACAGATAGACCACGTCACCGTGGCTGTCGCCGAACACCTGGATCTCGATATGACGCGGCCGCTCGACGTACTTTTCCACCAGCACATGCGCATTGCCGAACGAGGCCTGCGCCTCGCGCTGACAGCTGGCCAGCGCGGCTTCGAAATCGGCACTGGCCTCGACCTTGCGCATGCCCTTGCCACCGCCACCGGCGCTGGCCTTGATCAGCACCGGATAACCAA
>DNHA01000318.1:0-1769 GCA_003486025.1 Micrococcaceae bacterium
GGGACATCGATAAAACGATGTCCCGAGACATTATTGTTTTAACTGTCACCTATTCAGGCTAAAAATTCCTTTTTGGTAGTTCTTCGAGGGATCGATTTTGAAGTACCTGATGATTTCGCCGGTTTTTCTGTTGATGACGGTTACGTCCCGATCATCAATGAGCATTCGGATCGGTATGCCTGAATAGGTGCGCCCCATTCCGAGGTGACGCAGCTGCCCGCCGTAGCGCAGTATCAGTTTCCCGTCCCTTTCTACGGTGTCATTTCTGATGCGCCGCTCGTCCTTTGGAAGCGGTTTCGGAACAGCTTTCGGGGTCGCTGTGTAGCGCAGGTAGGGCGGTTTTCTTCCGGCTGCTTTGTGCGGCCGTTCCCTGTTGTAAATGTGTTTGAATTCCTCGAGTTGCTCGTTGAGCTGAGCGACGGTTTTGGCTCGTGGTTGGGCCTTGCGTCAGTGCTTGAGGGTGCGGTGGAACCGTTCAATCTTATTTCTGAGCGTGAACGATGTCCCGCGGCATGGGTTGAAGAATGTCTTGAGAGCCAACACCGTATCCGCCGCCGGTGAGAACCCCCGAAAATCGTGAGTTTTCGTGTCTAAGTTTGATTCTAGGGGTAGCATCCCTAAGCATGAGATGCTCGCGCGAGACGATGAATTGTTTCGCCGTAGGTTGGGAGAAGTTTATGAGTTGCAGGTTCGCAGAACTGGCCATAGATTGTAAAAATCCGGTACTCATTGCCCGGTTTTGGGCTGAGGCACTCGACTTCACGGTGCTCTCCGAGGAAGTCGGCTTAGTGACTATTGGGCCTGCTGAAAAAGCATCGTTAGGTCCACACCCGGTATTGACCTTCGCACAGGTGCCGGAAGAAAAGTCATTGAAGAACCGGCTGCATATAGATGTTCGCCCGATTGACTGCACACAAGATGAAGAAGTTGAGCGGTTACTATCGCTGGGTGCAACGTACCCTGAAACTCTTTCGCCAGATGTTTCGTGGGTTATTCTTCTTGACCCTGAAGGCAACGAATTTTGTGTCCTCAGTTCGCTGGAGCCGTAGTGCCAGCTCTTGGTCAACCTGTCTGTGCCGTCCGGTAATATGGACTCTCACGCGGATAGTGAGGACCATCACTAATTGGGGGTGTCGCTGGCTTGGCTGGGGAAAATCGTAAGGCAGTCGTCATCGAGCACGAATTTGAGACCCGAGCAGTCTTGTCTCGACTGCTCAAGCACGTGGGATTTGTTGTTCAAGAGGCCTCAACTGGGGAGAAAGGCGTTGATCTAGCCACACGGAGCAATCCAGAATTAATTGTGGTGGGATATGGCCTGCGAGATATTGACGGGCACGAAACTCTGCGGCGGATTTCTGCACGAGTCAACTCACTGCTACTAGCAGTGCTTGAAACAAATGATGAGTTTGAAGTGGTTCACGCCTATGACTGCGGTGCTGACGGTGTAGTTGCGAAGCCGATAAAAGAAAGAGAATTCAGGGCGCGTATAGATTCCTTCGTCCGGCGGCAAGATAACATCAATAATTTGCTCGCCTTGCGTGAGCGGCGTGCGGATCAGATCCTTCGCCACCGGAATCTCTCGCTCAACATTGTGACCTGGCATGTGATGATTGATAACGAGCCGGTTGAATTGACTGCTACTGAATTTTCGCTGTTGCGCGCGTTGTTGGTATATCCCGGCCATGTGCGAAGTAAGAAAGAGCTCGCTCGCATTCTGGGAGACGACGATGAGCAGGACGCAGTGGACTTATATGTGTCACCGGCAGCCG
>DNHA01000318.1:1786-6438 GCA_003486025.1 Micrococcaceae bacterium
AGCCGTGCGGAGCATTGAAGTGCATATTGCAAATTTAAGGCGCAAACTTGGCGATTCGGCGCGCAAGGAACTGTGGATCGAGACGGTACGCGGTGTGGGATATCGAATGATCGGGCCCCACGAAACCAGATAATAGCGGCTGGATAATTCTTGAGCTGATCTTGAGCTACCGATGGCGTCAACTTGAGGCTCATCGAGCACAATGATGTCCATGGCTTTGGGCCAGACGGGGCGAAGTACTGAATCAGATTAGGACTTGGGGGACTAATCGACTGTCGAGCAGACGGTTCTCTATACAGATACCCGTTTAAGTGAGTGAAGGCTTCGAAATAGTAGCGCAATACTATTTCGAAGCCCTCACACTTCAGCGGAAATCCGTGACTAGACAGATGCCTTTGGGCTGCTCAATTCTGGGTAATGAATTGCAGCGGTTTGTGGGTGAGCGCGCAACCAGCCCTTGAGCACATTGGCACCATACGAAGCGAGCATCGGGTTCTGTGGATCATCGGAGATTCCACGCGCTTGCGCTGCAAGCGCTGCCGGTAGCTGTACTTTGTCAATCACCGCATCCAAGCGTGGGGAATAGAAGAACGGTACGGAATAACGATCCACGCCTGCTGGAGGAGCGATCACTCGGTGAATGGTTGCCATCAGATAGCCGTCGGTAGCTACCTCGAGCATCTCGCCAAGATTGACCACTAGCGCGCCGGGGGTCGGCGGTACCGCAATCCACTCCTCCTGGCCGTATGGCTGCACCTGCAGGCCACCAACTTGGTCTTGCAATAGCAGGGTTACAAAACCGTAGTCAGCATGCAGACCCACGCCTTGGTTGCCGGACTCCGGAACCACGTCGCCTGAGACATAATGTACTAGTTTGCCCATCCACGAGGGAGTCTTAGCGAAGGGTTCATCAAAATGATCTTCGGGAAGCCCCATACCAACGGCAAGCGCAGAGAGTAGTTCGTGACCGGTCTGATTCATCAGTTCCGCCCACTGCATGGCTCGTTCCTCGAGCTGTGGGAAATCTTCTGGGAACTGGTTTGGTCCCTGTAGATTCAAGAATGGCTTGTCGCTCGGCACCTCGGAGAGAGTCTCACGTGCCGGACCGTAATCAATCTGTTCGCGGGCGTCTGCGCGGCCCCGGGTGATCTCGGTGCCCATGCGGGTGTAACCGCGGAACTGGGCACTGTTTCGGTTGTCGAGCTTGATCTTCTCTTCGACTGGTTTTTTGAAGAACTCGGCAATGGTGTCTAAGAGTTCCTGATCCTGGTTTTCCTTGGAACCGTAACCCACGATCTGAAAGAAACCTACGCGATGCGCAGCATCGCGTAGCGCTGCTACGAAGGCTTCAGCAAAGCTTCCGTCAGCGTTACGTGCGGTAGAGATATCGAGGACTGGGATCTCGGTGACTACGTTGTTCATACATCAAGCGTGCACCCAAAAACACAATTGTTACTAGCGTCCGTTACGCCGAGTTCCGCCAAGTTTCACCCGTCGTAACAATCCTTGCTTTTTGCTTAACATAGCCCCATTATTAGCCATCGCGCTTCGCTAAACGGTTTTTCGGTAGCGGGTGCTGTCCGGCCCGTCATCTCTTCGCATGCAGGTTCCAGATGTGAAGAATGTGCGTTCTGCGCAGGGCAAAGTGTTTTTGCTGGCAGTTGTACATATGCTTAGAGAGTGATTTTTCGAGCCGTGGGCGATTCGCGTCCATACCCAGCGCATGAGTTATCCACCTCTCGGCAATGGAGCGAGATTCCTCCGCAGCAGGTGAAACTCGACGAGCTGGTGACTACCAAAACAGTGCTTGACTTATCGGCACTGCTTTCCGAGGACTCAACCTTCTACGGAGATCTGTTCCCGCACGTGGTGCGCTGGCAGGGAACTCTGTATCTGGAAGATGGGTTGCACCGAGCCTTGCGTTCTGCGTTGCACCATCGAGCAATAATCCATGCAAGGGTATTGGATCTTGAAGGCTAACGGGTAGGCTTCGACTCAAGATAGCCTCAGGTTGCAGGTCGAAGGGTGCGCAGGGAAGGTGGGTTTATGACCGAGCCGAAGGATCGTCGCGATCCGAGCAGCTGGCATGGGCAACACATCGTCAGCGAAGCAGAGCTGGCCTTTCAATCCGATGGGCAGGCCAAAAAGCGTCGCCGCAGTCGACAGAACGTGGTTTTTACGGTCATGGCCTCGCTGGTCGTGGTCGTTTTTGTGGTTTCAGTGCTGATATTCACTGGTAATTGGCCATGGAACAACGACCAAGCACCGCAAGCAGCAAGTGACGCTCCGGCCAAAATCGAAAATCCGGTATGTCCGGATGTGAACTTTAAAGTACAAGACCCGGGCACGGTGATGGTCCGCGTACTGAATACCACCGGTGAGTCAGGATTAGCTGGGTCCACCGCCGAACGTCTTAAGGAGCGCGGCTTCACCATTACCTCGGTCACCGAATCGGCCAGTGACTACGCCGATGAGGTGGGAGCGGTGATTGCCGGTCCCAAAGGTTATGCGCAAGCGCTGAGCATACAACGACAAGTCCCCGGTGCGGTGTTCGTCTTTGACAAAGACCGCCGCGATGATCGCATAGATTTAGAGGTCGGTGCCAAGTTCGAAGGACTGGAAAAGGAGCGCAAGTTGAATGACGCTCCCGGAAAGCTTCGCTGCGCCGAATCAAAATAGCGGCAGCGAAGCACCGGTGGAATCTAGCTGACGGTTTCGGCGTGAACCTGAGTTAGCGCGTTGGTGAAAGCCTCGGCAGGCTGCGCTCCGGAGATCCCGTATTTGCCGTCAATAACAAAGAATGGCACTCCGCTGATGCCCAACTGACGAGCCTGCTCGATATCTGCATTGACTTCTTCGGCGTATTTCTGCGAACTCAGCGTCTGCGCGGTAGCGGTCTCATCGAGTCCCACCTCCGCAGCGAGCTTGGCAAGAACTTGGCGGTCTCCGGTATCCAGACCGCGCTCGAAATGTGCCGAAAGCAAGGTCTCTTTCATCTCATTGCCCTTGGATTCGGTCTTGGCCTGCTCAAGTACGCGCAGTGCGGTGAAAGAGTTAGCCGGACGCAACTGGTCAAATCTGTAGTTGAGTCCTTCGCCGGCGGCCTGCTCGGTGACATGTTCCAACATGCCCTTCACCTGCTCCGGATCCATGCCCTTGACCTGGGAGAGGTACTGCACCTCATCACCGTCATAGTGTTCGGGCAGGCTTGGGTCCAACTGGTATGCATGCCAATAAACATCCACATTGTCGGAGAACTCAAATTCTTCGACACCCTTTTCAAAGCGGCGCTTTCCAATGAAGCACCAAGGGCAGGCAATATCGGACCAGATGTCCACACGGACTCGTTTTTCACTCATGTAAGTTTCAACGACTTGGAGTCCTGCAACATTCCCGATAGCCAAGTGGCAAGATAGAAGCAAACGAAGCTCGAGGCAGTCAGGAGGAAAGTGGCCAAGTCATTGAGCTATAAAGGGATCTTCTTTGCGGGTGGGATCACCATGATGGCCGGTTTTGTCGATGGTGTGGGATTTTTGCATTTCTCCGGATATTTCCTCTCCTTTATGTCTGGAAACTCAACACGTTCTTCCGCTGCACTTGCAACTGGTGACGTAAATGGTTGGTTGCTGGCGATGGGTTTTGTGGCCAGCTTCGTTCTCGGGGTGATCCTTGCGACGCTGATTTCTGCCAAAGCGTCGCGCTTCAGGCGACCCCGGGTGATGTATCTATCTGGGGCGCTCTTATTGGTCGCTGCGATTTTGGGATCATCGGGAGAAATAGCGACGGCTTGTTTGCTGGCAGCGGCCATGGGGGCAGTCAACGTTAGCTATACCCGCTCCGGGGAAGTGTCGTTGGGGTTGACCTATATGACCGGGACGCTGGTGAAGCTTGGACAGCACCTGGCAGGAGCCTTATCTGGGGCAAATCGAACCTTGTGGGTTCCTTACGCGATCCTCTGGGCCATGATTACCCTCGGTTCGGTATGCGGTGCGTTTGCCTATTTGCAGTTTGGGCTAGCGGCGTTATGGTTGGTGGCTCTGGGCATGCTTGGTTGGGCGAGCCTCGGATTGATACGTGAACGACGTCTGATTATCGGCGCGCGCTGAACACAAAAAATCCGCCAGGTGATAAACGTGGCGGATTTTTAGTAGTGGGAGAGTTTACTTATTTGCTGAGGCAAGCTCTTCTTGCGGTGCACGCACGAGGAATTTATAGGCTAGACCAAGCAAGACCAGCCAACCGGCACCGGCGTAAAGCGCAATGCGAGTCTCCGCGCTCAAGGCCAGGAGCACGACCACAAAGGCCATGAATACCAACGCAATCCAAGCGCTGGTGGTGCCGCCGGGAACCGTGAATTCACGTTCGAGAGTGACGTTATTTTTTTCCTTGCGACGCATCGCCAAATAGGAGGTGAGGATCATGATCCACACCCAGACCGTCGCGAAGGTGGCGATTGAGGCGATGATCATGAACAGTGATTCTGGCAACCTCGCGTTGAGCACCACGCCGACCAGCAACACCAGAGACATGATGACTACCGTCATCCATGGCACTCCATGGCGGGAGATTTTTGCGAAGGAGGCCGGAGCATGGCCTTCTCGTGACATCGCAAACATCATGCGGCCGGCACCAAAGGTATCGGCATTGATCGC
>DNHA01000303.1:0-3293 GCA_003486025.1 Micrococcaceae bacterium
CGTGCCAGTACTGGATGAGGCTGGCTTTGTGGTGTTGATTGAGCAAGGACCGGATGCCGCGCGCGAGGTCGCAATAAACGAAAGTGAAGGAGCCTAAGTGGAGAACAAGAAGATAGCGCATGACCCACTGGTACTTTTGGCACGTCGTGCTGCTGCTGCCGGCGCCCAGGTACTTGCCGGCCGTGACGCGGAAAAGTTTAATACCGATGAAAAATCTGCTGCGGGGGACTGGGTTACCGATTTTGACCGCGCAGCGGAAGAAGCCATCCGTGCCACGATTTTCACCGCACGTCCTAACGACGAACTGACCGGTGAAGAATTCCCCAGCCAGAAGCCGAGTAATCCCACCGGCTACCGCTGGAGTATTGACCCACTGGATGGCACGACAAACTTCGTGCGGAACATCGCGTATTACTGCTCCTCGGTGGGCGTATGCCAGAGACAAGATGACGGAACCGACTTATGGGTGGCAGCAGCTATCGTTGCACCCGCGCTGCAGGTCGAATATTTCGCCGGACGGGGGCAGGGAGCTTGGAAGCATGATCTACGTACCAAGAAGATCACCCAGCTCACCGGCCCGGTAGCGTCGGATGCCAAATTGTTGGGTACCGGCTTTGGCTACGACGCAGAACGTCGTGAATTCCAGCTAAGCGTACTGACCGAACTGCTGCCAGATTTTGTCAATATTCGCCGGATTGGTTCGGCGGCCTTGGACTTGTGTTTGGTCGCCGAGGGGTCTTTGGACGCCTACGCGGAATTTGGTACTCAAGAATACGATTGGGCTGCCGGTGCCTTGATCGCTGAAGAAACTGGCACCCCGGTGGGGCGACCGGTGGGATACCCCGGCTGGCAATATGCCGGACTGGTTGATACCAGCAAACTGCTTAGCCCTAAAATATAGTTAAACCGTTCTGACTCTCGCCTGAGCCCCTTCTAAAGGGGCATAGGCGGGAGTCAGAACGGTTTTTGGAGTGGTTAGCTGAGCAAGGCTATCCAGCCGCTGAGGTAGTTCACGGCTATACCAACAAAGATGCCGCCGCAGACTTGCGAGGGGGTATGCTGCTGGCTACGAATGCGGGACCACGAGAGCACCGCGATAAAGAACAGCACGGGTGGCACCAATGCCAGGCTCGTGCAAAGTTGCAGCGCCACGTAGCAGCCGACCGCCATATGCACAGAGACCTTCCACCAAAGGTTAATCACTGCCACCATTAGCAGTCCGGCCAAGATGGAGAATACTTCGACAAATATCCGCTGGCTCGCGCCCATCAGGCTCAGCAATAGGAGTCCGAGCCCAATCGATACCGCGGTGAGGGCGAATATTTTATGGCGTTGAGCGCGCCTGGTGACGTGTAAATCGGTCACTGTTCCTCGGTAGGTGGACCACAGCAGATACAACCACGGAAGCACCATGGTGAAAGCTGTCGCAACGCATACTTCAACCCAGGAGACTTCGCTGTGCCGCAAGGGCGTCGAAAGCAACAGCAAACTGGCTAAGATCACTGGGGTGAAAATATGCGAGAGGACTAGCGCAATTTTTCCGATACGGTCATTTCGGGAATCGAGTCGCTGAATTTGAGCGGTAATGAGACAGTCCCTTGCTTGTTTGCTGCGTTGTCACGGCCCAGCGAGTCTAAATGCGGACGGCCTTAAGCCTATAAGTATCGTCGGAAAAATTGCGTCGTTGGGACACGCGAGGTAAGTAATTACTTCCTGCCGCGGCTAAATTCTGGCTATCAATTCTTTTTATGCGTAAGATTGAATAAAAGAATTATCAGGTCGCAGGCATAATCGGCGAAGGCGAAGAAAAGGTAAAAGACTTGAAGAGCAGCCCGAAGAAAATTCATGCTTTAGCAAGTGCTCTCACATTGATGGTGCCGCTACTTTTAGCTACAGGTTGTTCTAAGGCGCAAGATCAGTGTTTACCTGAAGCCATGTCGCTTTCTGAATCGACGGCCCAGCCAGGAGCGACGATTACCGTCACCGCGCCCGCTGCCAAGTGCGATCTGGGTTATGCAGTGGGGAAGGAATATACGCTTCGGCTAATTTCGGAGTACTCCGAAAAATATCCTATGAACGGGCAAGGAATTCCTGTGAAGGCAGATGGTTCCTTCAGTGACGAAGTCTCGATCCCCATGGATTTCCCCCAAGGGCCTGTCCTGTTGCTCATTTCAGGCAGTCCATATGATGAGTGTGGGGACTTAGACTCCTGGGCCGCATACTCGTCCTCGTTCACAGTTATTGCCGACGAGCACGAGCCAGCACCAAACGTCCTTGATCATCTGGACACGCTGTTGTTCGAGCCTTAATTTTCCAGAAGAAATTTATTTCGCTGCCTGATCAACTGAGGCATGTACCAGCCAAGAAGTAACCTTTCGGCCACCCATCCGAGGGGGCCGAAAGGTGCCACGAAACTGACCCGATCAATCATCATTGTCTTGCCGTCCACGTCGAAGAATTCATGGTGGTGATGGAAAGACTTATACGGTCCACGTAACTGTTCATCAATGAACATGCGAGCCGGATCCATGGCGGTGATTTTCGTGGTGAGCCGAAACGGGATNNCGGGATTCCAAAGTGTCGGGCCTTCCAAGTGACCTGCTCACCGAGTGAGATTAAGCCACTTTGCACTCCAGCGACAGCTTGTTCTTTTGACTGAGACATTGAACCTAGGTGCGCGTCGATGCTCCGCGAACGGTCGAATAGTTCGGTTCGACTCATCTGAGTTTGGGTGACGCATTCGAAATAGACTGCCATAGTTCCCAGTTTTGCACGCCCGGCAGGCCAATGGCCGTATTGAAATAGGCCTAGTGGACCCGTAGGTTCTCGACGCTGATTCCTTCGGCCGCATCATCGTAGTAAGCGCGTTTCTTAAGACCGGCCGCGGCGGCCTCGTCGAGAACAACCACAGCGTCTTGGTGAAGTTGCAGTACCGAACCCGGGCACGATGCAGACAGTGGTCCTTCGACGGCTAGCGCCACCGCTTATGCTTTAGCTTCTCCCGTAGCCACGAGGACTAGACGTCCAGCTTCCAAAACAGTGCCCAGACCTTGGGTCACACAATGGGTAGGAACGTGTTCGATGCCGTCGAAAAAGCGTGCATTGTCGATGCGGGTTTGCGCGGCTAAACGCTTGATTCGGGTGCGGCTTCGTATAGCGCTTCCCGGTTCGTTGAACCCGACATGGCCGTTGCTGCCAATGCCAAGAATCTGGACCTGTACGCCACCGGAAGCCTTGATGGCTTGGTCATACGCATGTGCGGCGGCTTCGATTTCCTCGACAGAATCTGCCAT
>DNHA01000303.1:3384-7777 GCA_003486025.1 Micrococcaceae bacterium
CGGTAGGAGAGCTCATGGGTATCGGGGATGCCGATGTATTCGTCCAAGGCGAAGCCTTGCGCGTTGGAGAAATCTGCTCGTCCTTCGGCAACCGCTACACGCAGCTCGCGATACAAGCCCAAGGGGGATGAACCCGTAGCGACACCGAGCACGGGATTTTTTCCGTGCCCGTGGTGTGCTAATCCTGCAAGGACGTTATCTGCTGCAATGCGAGCAACATGTTCCGCGGATGAACCAATGAGAACGCGCAAGTCGTTCACTCTCCGATCTGATGGTGAAAAATAAAATTAGTGAGGGCAGGCTACGCGCCGTAGCGCAAATTTTTGGGTTGCGTCTGTTCTTCTCTAAAACTTCTCACCGCTGCGAAGGCAGCTAAAAATCAATCCAGTTAGGCGTGATTAGAAGGAAAGCTACTTCCTCAGCCATGGTCGTGGCGTAGGCGAGCACAACATTGTGATCAAAGAGAAAGACCGTATGCCCGAGGGCAATGCTTACTAGTTTACTGGTTGCTGGCAGACAGCACAGCAACGCTGTCTTTTATTTCAGGTCAAATCATCACAACCTCTCCATACCTTCGGCACCGGGCCACTCGTCGGTGAATTCACGCTGAAAGACTTCACTAAGCAGAATTCGGAGAAGCGGAAGCGCCTTTGCCAAGGGCTCTGGAGATTCAGAATTGGTGACAAAATAATAGAACTATGTCTGAAATTGATGATGCCGAAGTTACCAGCAGCCCTTTACTGATCGAGGCCGCGACCTCGGCCGACTATGAACGAATCGGCCAGCTCACTGTTGATGCGTATCTGCAGGCCGGGCACTTTGCTGATCCGCAACACGAATACCTGAAGTTTGTTCGCCAGGTCGCTCGACGCGATAAATATTGCGACATTTTGGTTGCGCGCAAGGATGGCCATCTTGTTGCCTCGATGACGCTCATTCAAGCCGGTAATGAATATGCTGCCATTGCGCGTGAAGGAGAGCTGGAAATCCGTATGCTCAGCGTTGATCCAGGTGTGCAACGCACCGGTGCTGGCAAGGCGATGGTGGTGGCGGCGATTAACTATGCCCGCCAACTTGCCGACGTGCAGGCTGTTTCGCTGACCACCGGTGAACATTGGTTGGCGGCGCGAAGTCTCTACGAGTCGCTGGGATTTATCCACCGAGCCGAACGTGATTGGGTAGTTCCAGATACCGATATCCGCCTAGTGGTGTATTCGCTGAATTTAGCTGACTAAGGCGCATATCTAACGCTGACATGTAGCGAGCCGTTCTAGCGTGCTGCAGTTCGAAGTGCATAGACTGACGCCATGCGTCGTTTCCCCCGAAGTGTTGTTGCCCTGTCTGTCGCCGCGCTCGTTGCCAGTACCTTTACTGCGTGCAGCGCAGCAACGCCGGATCCAAAACCCGCGGCCGAGGCCTTGAGCGCGGCGCTCGGTTCCGGGGACTTTAGCCAGGTGCCGCTCGCTGGAAGCGATGCTAGCGCCGCGAACAAAAGCGTCGAAGCAGCCTTCGGTCCAATGGGCGACATCAAACATACCCACACCGTGCTGAATGCTGCGGAGGACGAAGAAGCCCAAGACGGGGTGAAAACGGCTACCGCAACCGTGCAGACCACGTGGGATGTTGACTCCTCCGACAACGACCTCATTTATGAAACTCAAGCGGTCATGGAATTTGATCAGGAAGCCGAGCAGTGGAAGCTGCGCTTTGATCCGGCGATTCTCGCCCCCGACTTGGTCGCAGGCGAATATCTTGACGCACGATTTAGCGAAGCTAAACGTGGACAGATTCTGGGTGGTAACGGCAATGCCCTGGTAAAGAACCGTCCGGTGGTGCGGGTAGGAATCGACAAGACCCGCGCCGAGGCAGATCAGTGGGACTCCTCGGCACGTAGTCTGGCCAAATTACTTGAGATCGATGAAGATTCGTTCGCTAATCGGGTCGAGAAATCTGGGGCCAAGGCATGGGTGCAGGCCATCGTCTTGCGTGACGACGCCAGCCGCGAGGTAAGCGATGACGACATTACCGGGATCCCAGGTGCCATCGCGCAACCTGATGAAATGCCCTTGGCACCCACGCGTACCTTCGCCCGGCCAATCCTCGGAAGCGTCGGGCAAGCCACCGCTGAAATTATCAAAAAATCTGAAGGCAAAATTCAGGCCGGTGACCAGGTGGGTCTTTCCGGTCTGCAATCGGCCTATAACGAGTCACTAGCGGGGACCGCAGGAGTCACCGTTTCCCGCTATAACGCGGACCACGAGGCCGTGGCAGAACTGCTGAGCAGTGAACCGGTCGCAGGCGAAGATCTCAAACTGACACTCAATGAAGATATGCAGACCGTTGCAGAGTCTCTAGTTGCGGAAACTGATTCAGCGTCCTCCATCGTGGCCATCAAAACTTCCACCGGACAAATTCTTGCGGCCGCATCCGGACCGGAAACCAACGGGCTGAATACTGCGCTCAAAGGGCGCTACGCACCGGGCTCCGTCTTCAAAGTAGTCACTGCCCTGGCAATGCTGCGTGACGGCGAAACACCCCAGAGCAAGGTGCAGTGCCCGGCAAGTACCGAGGTAGATGGCAAAAGTTTCAAGAACTATGACGGTTACCCAGCCAAAGCGGTGGGTACCATTCCATTCGCAGAAGCCATTGCAGAGTCCTGCAACACGGTCTTCGTCAATGCAGGTAAGGGACTGGGTGCCAAAGCGGTGGCAGACGCTGCCGGCTCATTAGGGCTACTGGCAGATGATGGAACTGGAGCCGAAGCATTTATCGGTTCGGTGCCAGATGACTCCGAAGGTACCGAATTGGCTGCAAACATGATTGGACAGGGCGTCGTGGAAGCCTCCCCTTTGGGCATGGCAACAGTGATGGCGTCCATTGCTAACGCCAGCACCGTGCATCCACAACTCGTGCTGAGCCCGAAGGTCAAAGAACCGGGCGAGGCCAAGAACGCGCTGACTGAAAAAGAAGCTGAGCAGTTGCAAGAAATGATGGCCGGCACGGTGGACCATGGAACGCTCAAAGCATTAAAGTCGGTTCCTGGGGCAAAAATTATCGGCAAGAGTGGCACCGCCGAATACGACGCCGAACGGAACGCCCATGCCTGGGTGATTGCAGCCCAAGGCGATCTGGCCGTTGCAGCCTTTGTGGAGGACGGCGACGGGGGTGCGCAGACTGCCGGTCCGCTTGTTGCCGACTTCCTGACTAAAGTTGGCAAGTAATAACTGCTTAGCTTGCGCGGGCAGCGGCCGCGAAATAATCACGGGCGAGAACGCTGAAAACTAGCTGGTCGTGGAAACGACCCTGATGGAAATAGATCTCTCGTTCTCGTCCTTCAAGGATGAAGCCTGCTTTTTCATAAGCGCGAACTGCGCGAGTGTTGAAGGCGGCGACTTTAAGCCCAATACGGTTTAGACCCATCTCCGCAAAGCCGTATCCGAGCATTAGGGCGATGGCACGGGTACCGTAGCCTCGGTTTACCTGGTCACCGCCGAGCATGATGGCTAATTCGGCGGCTCGGTGTGGCAAGGACCCGCCGCTGAGGGTGATATGCCCAATAAGCTGTCCATCCTGGCATTCAAAAATGCTAAACCCAGCATCGCCGCTGTGGGGTTTGTTTACGCTCCAACTAGCGAGCATCTCCATCACCGATTGGGCAGGCCGGGGTTTGATAATGCGTTGTTGCAGCACTGCCCACCGCGGGTCATTCCACCATTGGGCAAGTTGCGCAAGATCCTCTGGTTCCACTTCGCGCAAATCCACCTGCTCATCGCAGAGCAGGCTCTTCCCATAGTCTTGGGCCTGATCCATTTGATTCCACTGCGCCTCACCGATCATGAAACCCATGCTATCCAGTAGCCGCGGACGTTTGATAGCCAAGAGAAAAACAAACTATTTGCCAAAAAGTGTGAACTACACCAGCCCTAGGCTCTTGTGTGCTCAGCGCGCGCTTGGCAGACTGAGCCCATGGGCATTATCTACAACACCTCCATGAATCCTTCAAAAAATGAGTTGCTCGCCAAGTGGCTGGTGACGCAGGATTTTTATGACGGCCAAGGCACTCCGGACTTACAGGTAGTCGGTGGCTTCCGTTTGGAGGATCCAGCCGGAGAAGTGGGCATGGAACTGCGCTTAGTCGCAGACCGTGCCGATCGCTCCGAGGTGATTTACCACGTGCCCTTCAGCTACCGAGCCGAAGCGCTGGAAGGGGCCGAAGCTTATTTCGTGGGCACCAGCGAGCACGGGATTCTCGGCTTGCGTTACATCTATGACGCTACCGGTGACCCGCTGTTCACCGCACAGCTCAATGAACTTCTTGCCGGCCGGGCGATCCCGCAGCATCAGAATAATTCCTTCGAGGAAGACCCAAATGTCCGGGTCTTGAGTAACGGGT
>DNHA01000303.1:7782-9769 GCA_003486025.1 Micrococcaceae bacterium
TCCGGGTCTTAGGCAACGCGGTCAGCGGCAAGCTTGAAGTAATTCGCCGCCCAGTTGCCGGCGAAGCCACCGGGCAGGGTGTAGTCGGTTCGTGGGAAAACGCGCTTGGCCAACCACTTAGCGGTCTGGTATTGCGCATAGCATAACCGCTTGATGGCCAAATCCACCTAGCCGGGGGCGGGCAAGGGATAGACTTATCTGTGAAACCCATCCGCCCACTTTAGGGAGATATATGTCTGCCATCAGCCGTGAGGACCTTGTGCACTTGGCACAATTGGCCCACATCGAGATGAGCGGCGCAGAGCTGGATAAGATGACCGGTGAGCTCGGCGTGATCGTCGATGCCATCGCATCTGTCAGCGAAGTCGCCTCCTCCGATATCCCAGCCACCAGCCACCCAATCCCGTTGACCAACGTATTGCGTGAAGACGTGGTGGGGCAGACGCTGAGCATCGAAGAAGTTCTGCTCAACGCGCCTGACTCGGACTCGGACCGCTTCAAGGTCCCGGCAATTTTGGATGGTGAATAATTCTGTGTCTGATTTGATTCGTCTTTCCGCTACCGCACTGGCAGCAAAGCTGCGCGCCGGCGAGGTCACTTCCGTCGCCGCGGTACAGGCCCACCTGGACCGCATCAACGAAGTTGATGGTGCACTGAACGCCTTCCTGCACGTGAATGCCGAGGAAGCGCTCGCCGTAGCCGCCGAAGTTGACGCGATTCGCGCCGCCGGCGGTGCGCAGGCCGAAGCGCTGCACCCACTTGCCGGTGTGCCAATTGCCATCAAGGACTTGATCGTCACCAAGGGCCAGCCCACCACCGCAGCATCGAAGATGCTCGAAGGGTGGATGAGCCCATATGACGCAACCGTGATCGAAAAGATCCGCGCAGCAAAGCTTCCAATGCTGGGCAAGACCAACTTGGACGAATTCGCCATGGGTTCGTCCACCGAGCACTCCGCTTACGGCGTGACCCGCAATCCGTGGAACCTGAACCGCATCCCCGGTGGTTCCGGCGGCGGCTCGGCCGCTGCCGTGGCCTCCTTCGAAGCACCTTTGGCGCTGGGCACCGATACCGGTGGTTCCATCCGCCAACCGGGCGCCGTCACCGGCACCGTGGGTGTGAAGCCAACCTATGGCGGTGTTTCGCGCTATGGTGCGATTGCCATGGCTTCCTCGCTGGACCAGATCGGTCCGGTCTCCCGTACCGTGCTGGACTCGGCATACCTGCAGGAACTGATCGGCGGGCACGACCCGAAGGATTCAACCTCGCTGCCGAAGACTCTCGAAGGTCTGATTGCTGCCGCGGAAGCTGGCGCCACCGGAGATCTGAAGGGTCTGCGCGTTGGGGTGGTTAAAGAACTGCAGGGCGAGGGGTACCAGGCAGGCGTGCAGGCACGCTTCGAAGAATCCCTGGAGCTGCTCAAGGGTGCGGGCGCACAAATCGTCGAGGTCTCCTGCCCTAACCTGAAGTACGCGCTTGGCGCTTACTACCTGATCATGCCTTCGGAAGTCTCTTCCAACCTGGCCAAGTTTGACGGTGTCCGCTTCGGCAACCGAGTGCTGCCAGAATCCGGTCCAATGACCATTGAACGCGTCATGGGTTCCACCCGTGCCGCAGGTTTTGGCGACGAGGTGAAGCGCCGCATCATCCTGGGTACCTACGCATTGAGTGCAGGCTACTATGACGCGTACTACGGTTCCGCGCAGAAGGTCCGCACGCTGATTCAGCGCGACTTCGACGCGGCGTTTGAACAAGCAGATGTACTGGTGTCCCCAACGGCACCAACCGTCGCTTTCGAACTGGGCGAGAACGACAACGATCCATTGGCCATGTACCTCAATGACGTGGCAACCATCCCGGCTAACCTCGCCGGCATCCCGGGCATCACCGTGCCCGGCGGATTGTCTGAGGACCTGCCGGTGGGTATCCAGTTCCTGGCTCCTGCTTTCGAAGACGCCCGCGTGTACCGAGCCGGTGCGGCACTGGA
>DNHA01000283.1:0-124 GCA_003486025.1 Micrococcaceae bacterium
ACGTGCTTGCCCCGGTCGTTGCCGGACAGGTAGCGGGCTTCTCTGGCTACGGGCATGGTTTCTCCTAGACGTGGGATGGGGCGGTTGTCGATCATGGGCGGGATTCCTTCTCCTGTCGTGCTTG
>DNHA01000283.1:180-3003 GCA_003486025.1 Micrococcaceae bacterium
GGACGGGTGCGGGTGGAACGTTGCGGCTAATTTTTCATTGGCACTCATGGCTTCTCCAGGTTGTCGGCGTTGAGTCGGAGAGTCAGCCAAGCTGCGCGCTGGCGAAGTTCGACTGCCACGGATGCGAAGCTCAATGAACCGCGCCTGCCATCCATCCAGTCCGCTGCTTCCCGTAGCGCTTCGGCTTCCCGTTCCCGGATCACCGGGGCCAGCATGTGTGCGATTCTTTCGTTGACGTGCGCCCGGTACGTTTCGTCTAGCCCGTATCGGTTGCCACAGTGACAGACGATGGTTCCAAAGTGAGCGCCAGTGTCCCGGTATTCGATGCGCGACTGGTGAGATGTCTGCACTTCCGCGATCCGCGCTTCAAGGTCGCTCATTAGTCCTCGCCTTCGTGGTCGTCGCAGTTGACGTGCCAGGTTGTTTCTTCCCATTCCTGATCCATGCTGAGCATGTCGAAATAGGGATTGGTGGGCATGGTGATCGTGTGGATCAGTTGCCCGTCTTGGATTTCCTGATCGCACAGTGAACAGTGAACGGGTGTCCACGATTCGCAGTTGCAGTGGCTCGCAGATCGGCTGTCGCAGCCGTTGAAGTCGTAGCCCTCGGCGGTCTTTTCGATGACGTTGGCGGTGAGCGTGCGGACGACAGGCGGCAGAATCTCGCTCATGGGGTTGTCTCCGTTTCGGGGGTGTGGGTGTCGCTTACCAAAGGCTCTGTGGCTAGCCCTTGGTATGGGGGTGTGGTGGGTCGCCATGCGTGGGGCCAGATCAGCGGGGGCGGGGCGGTCATGGCGTTACCTCGATCTTGCGCATTCCAAGCAGCGCGTTGTACGGGTTGTTGAGTCGTCGGGTGGCGCAAGGGTTGCAGAGTCGCTGCCAACCCTTCGCGTGGTGCTCCTGCTCCCATTCGGAGAATCGCGTCTTTTCCTTGCCACACCAAAAGCAGCGAGTAGTCGGGCGGCTCATTCGGCGCCCCTGTGCAGGACTGTCAACTCTTGGCGCAGCTGGTTGACGTTGAGGAAGTAGAAGACGTCCGTGGAGGTAATTTGGCCCCGCGTGTCCGGCATGCACCAATCGGAGCCGCCATTGTCTACTGATCCGCGCTGCCAGACAGGGGTTACCGGAATGTTGCGCGTTCCGGGTGCAATCCCCATGCAAGCGACGATGCTCTGGATCGGCAACGCGTCTAGTTCCTCCACTGACGTGATGGTTGCGTCCTTGTCGATGGCAGCAACAGCCTCAGCAGCTATGCGCCGGTAGCCTTCGCGGTTTTCTTCGCTGATCTCATGCCACTCACGCATGCCTTGGATTCGGTTATGGCTCCAATAGGCTCGGGCCGCAATCTCGATGCGTGGATCCTGGCTCATCGGTTGTGCATTTCTCGGGCCTTGCGGGCGACTTCAACCCACGCTTGCTGAGAATTGGTGCTCATCCCGCCCCATGCTGGTTCGGTGAAGGGGACGGTGCACCGGTAGAGCGCTAGCGCCTCAGTTTCAAGCTCGGCTTGGTCCGCAGCCTCTTGGGCTTTGGCCTCTGCATCGCTGGCGAACGCATCGACTGCACGCCGCAACTGACCCTGTGCGATTGCCAGCATTGCCTCGGGTGATCCGTCACGCACATGTTCCGGACCGGGAGCGGCATCGAGGATGGCTAGCGCGAGCGCCGGGGCCTTGGTGTCCTGGATGATAATGCCCCTGGCGCTGCGTTGCGGGATCTGCGCAACGATCCTCACGCCGTCCAAGTCGGGTCGGCGTGAGACTTCGAGGGTTCGGCCGTCACCTGTGTTGGGGTGGGCCTTGAATGTCTTGCTCATGGGTTCTCCAAGTGGTGTGAGGTAGTGGGGGACTTGCTCTGTGATGGCGTGGTTGTCGTCCCAGCGGACGAGGACGCGGCCTTCTGGGGTGGTTCCGGTGACGGTGCCAGTGGTGTGCGGGGTGAGGGTGTGCGCTCTCATGCGGACGGGGTCACCATGCTTGAACACGGTCACGCTGGTGGGCTGGTTACGCATAGAGGCTCCTGCCGCGGTCTTCCTTGCATCCATCGCAGGTGCACCCTGCCGAGTACGCTTCGACCCTGCACGGACGGCATAGGCGAGGATTGTCGCCTTGGTGACGGGTGTGGAATTTGAACGTCATGAGCACCAGAATCTTCGGCTCTTCCGTCGCAAGGCAGTTCTCGCACTGGAGCGTGTAGAGGTTCTTCCCTCGTTCGTCGACGCGCACCCCCACGATTCCGCGAACCATGCCGGGCAGGTCGGCCAGTCGCTCGCCGAACAGTGCAGGTTGCGCGCTCATGCTGTCACCGCGGCGTACTCGGCCTCAGCCTGCTCCAACGCAGTCCCAGCCCGGACAACATCCTCAACACAGGCCTGCACATCACCACCGGTGAATGCTGCGGTTTCAACAGCCATCGCAGCCCGACGGATGCTACGGCGCGCAGCCTGCACGGCACGCATTGCGCGGTCTGTGGCCACTGCTGGTGGTACGTGAGTGATACTCATTGTTTCCTCCCAAAAATCCCGGTCCAACCGGGTTGCTATCGACAGTTACTAACTTAGCAATCACTGATTACAAAAGCAAGCACACTAAGCAGATTTCAACTCCGCGACAATCCGACCCGACAAAAGATCTGCCGGCCGCCACACGCCCACATCCTGGCCATTGGCCGCGAGAGCATCGAGCCATTCCTGCTGATCCTTCGTCACCTTCCCGACGGTGCGCTTCAACTCCCGGTACATAATCCGCTTGTGCCGCGTCGAAACCATGACCAAATCAGGGAATCCCGGGGCTGATCGCTGGCTGTTGTGGGTGTGGTAGACGAG